>DASZVM010000585.1:0-3101 GCA_035547295.1 Puia sp.
ATGGTGCTGGTGTGCATGGACAGCCAGTGGTGGCTGGAAGAGGAGAATGAGCGGACAGGTCTGGCGTCCGACTGTCCCTTTAAGAACCCCAAGGCTGTGATCAATGCGCTCAAGGATATTGTCAGCAGTTACCCGGATAAGCTGATCGTGCTGGCCATGCATCATGCTTTTTATACGCATGGTGAACATGGAGGATATTTTACTTTGAGGCAGCACATCTTTCCATTGACGGACCTGCAGCCGTGGCTATACGTCCCCTTACCCGTGATCGGGTCCATCTATCCCATTGCCAGGAGTGTCTTCGGAAATGTGCAGGACACCCGCAATCCGGGTTATAAAGATCTGATAGAAGGGGTGGAGGATGTGATCAGGGAAAGTCACAACGTGGTACATGTTGCCGGTCACGAACATACGCTGCAACTGCTGGAGCATGACAGCACTTTCTATGTCGTCAGCGGGGCGGGGTCCAAGCATACGCCTGTGAAGAAGGGGCAGTACTCGTTATTTGCTCATGAAGGGGTGGGATTTGCCGTCATCGAGGTGACTGCCGATGGGAAGAGCGTGGTGAAGTTTTTTGGGATGCGGGCTGGGAGCGAAGCTGTGAGCCGCGAGCTGCGGGCTGTGAGGGATAGGCCAGATGGTGAGATGGAAAGGGATTCGGCATGGTTGTTATATACGGCTCAACTGCCGTCCGTGCCTAAGCATGAGTCTGTTACGGAGGCTGTTGCAAAATTTCCCGATTCCATGACTGTGGTTGCTTATAAAGGTTTTGCGGAGGCCGGGGGGATGAAGCGGTTTTGGCTGGGCGCCAATTACAGGAAGGAGTGGGCGACCCCTATCCGGGTGCCTGTGTTCGACATGACGGGCTGGAAGCCTTTACAAAGAGGAGGGGGAACGCAGACGAGGTCTTTGCGGCTGGAGAATGCCGATGGCACCGAATATGTGCTCCGCGGGGTACAGAAATATATTAAAGATGAAGCGATACCCCAGGCGTTGCAGGGTACTGCCTTTGTCAAGGACCTGGTGACGGACGGCGTATCCGCCTCGTATCCTTATGCCGCCCTGTCTATTCCTCCCCTGGCGCAGGCCTTGCGGATACCCCATGCCAGTCCACGGCTGGTGTATGTGCCGGATGATCCGCGTCTGGGCAGGTTCAGGACAGACTTTGCGGACCTATTCTGTATGATCGAGGAGCGTGAGCCGGGCAATGGGAAGAAGACGTACAACACGGACGACATGGAAAAGAAGATCAAGGAGGATAATGACAATACCATCGACCAGCGGGCGGTGCTCAGGGCCCGGAGCCTGGATATGTTTGTCATGGATTTTGACAGGCACGAGGACCAGTGGCGCTGGATGTCTGCGGACAATGGCAAGGGAAGGACGTTTGCCCCTGTGCCCCGTGACCGTGACCAGCCTTTCTTTATCAATGAGGGCGTGCTGCCCTGGGTGGCAGGGTCTGCCTTTGTGGCTCCGCAGCTGCAGGGGTTCAGGGTCAAGGCCCGCAATTTCCTTACGTTCAATTTCAACGCCCGCAACTTCGATCACAACTATATGACGGAGCTGACGGAGCAGGATTGGCGGAATGCCGCGAAGACTGTGCTGGGCGTCATGACGGACTCGATGATCGAGAGTGCTTTGAAATTACAGCCGGGGCCTGTGCAGGGTTATTCCATGCAGCGCATCATCGATAAATTGAAGGCGCGCCGTAAATATTATGAAGGGGAGCTGATGAGCTATTATAAATTCCTGGCAAAGACTGTCAGCGTGTATGGCAGCGATAAAAAGGAGTTGTTCGATGTTACCCGGGGAGAGGATGGCACGGTGACGGTGGTGGAGTATAAGATCAGCAAGGACGGGGATACGAGCAAGAAGATGTATGAGCGGAAGTTCTTTGCTACCGAGACCCATGAGATCCGGCTGTACGGTCAGGGTGGGGACGATGTCTTTCGCGTGCATGGGAATGGCGGCGGCGGTATCGTGGTGCGTATGATCGGCGGACCCGGCAGCGATCGGTTTGACAATACCTCGGAAGCGGGGGCGGGGAAATCCAAGGTGTATGATCTGAGCACCGAGAAGAATACTTTTAGCGGAGATGGGAACTATCGCAGCTATCTTTCCAGCGATCCTTCCGTGAATGCCATCAATAAGCGGGGCTTTAAGTACAATGTGCTTACACCGTTCATCAATGTGGGGTATAACCCTGACGATGGGGTCTTTTTGGGGGCGCAATTCTGGTATACCACGCAAGGTTTTCATAAAGACCCGTACAAACAGCTGCATTACTTTTCTTTTCTGCATGCGTTGTCTACCAAGGCCTATATCTTTAAATACAGTTTTGAGGCCATCGATGCCATTGGAAAGGTGGACCTGCTGGCCCATGCTGTCGCCCAGGCCCCGGAAAATACCATCAACTTCTTTGGGCTTGGCAACGGGTCTATCTATGACAAGAGTCAGAAGGAAGGCATCCGTTATTACCGGGCGCGGTTTAACCAGTATGACGGGGATCTTCAGCTGCGTAAGCGATTTGGGCCGGTGTTCCAACTGTCTGCCGGGCCGGCTTTTGAATATGTTTCCCTGGACAGTACGGATAACCAGGGGCGTTTTATCAACCGTACTGATCTGAACGGGCTCGACAGGGCTACACTTTACAGGACCAAGACCTATCTGGGCGGCAAGGCTACTGCGGTATTGGATGGCAGGAACAACAAGGTGAATCCCAGCAGGGGCATTTATTGGGAGACGAATTTTGGAAGCTATGGGGGGCTCAATGATGTCAGCCATCGGTTCTCCCAGCTGAATTCGGACCTCTCCCTCTTTCTCAGCTTTAACAGCAGGGCGAATGTGGTCATCGCTACACGGGTGGGATATGGAAAGACGTTTGGTGATTTTGAGTTCTACCAGGCGCAGTTCCTGGGCGCTACGGAGAACCTGAGAGGCTATCGTAAATTCCGGTTTGCAGGCGACGAGTCATTCTTCCACAATATCGACCTGCGGATCAAGCTGGCGGAGTTCAGAACCTATCTTTTCCCGGGGGCCTTTGGTGTACAGCTATTCAATGATGTGGGGAGGGTCTGGCTGAAGGGGCAGAAGGATGAGGC
>DASZVM010000586.1:0-2026 GCA_035547295.1 Puia sp.
CTCCGGATACTGTTTATACGGGCAAAGAGACAGATACGGTAGCGGGTGTCGATACGGCAGCGGCCCTGGTCTCGGAGAGCGTAAAGGTGATGCGGGAGTTGACCGGGCACGCAATTCATTTGCAAAGGGGCGTGGACCTTAATTTGGAAGTGCCTGGCGGATACAATATTTGTGTTGCCTATGAGGGATTGCACAGACTGCGTTTTCTTTCCAAAAGCCCGGATGGACGTCTGTTTGCAACGGATATGTTCAATACCAGCGACAACAGGAGAGGCCGCGTGTATGTTTTTGAAGGCTGGGATAGTGCGGCTCATAGGTTCTCTGCGGTGCATACTTATCTGGATGGGCTCCACAATCCCAACCAGGTGGCATTCTATAATGACAAGGGGACTGACTATATCTATGTTTCAGAAACAGAAAAGCTGGGCAGGTACCCTTATCATCCCGGGGATACTGTGCTTTCAGGGCCCGGGGAGCAGATAGCCACGTGGCCCGATTATGGACTGGATTATAAATATGGCGGATGGCATCTGACCCGCAGTCTTGCTTTTCATGGAGGGAGGCTGTATGTCAGCGTGGGCAGCAGCTGCAACGCCTGTATAGAAAAAGAGGATGTGCGTGCGACCATACAGGAGATGAACCCGGACGGCAGCGACCGCCATGTCTTTGCAACCGGTCTTCGTAATAGCGTTGGGATCAAATGGGTAGGCAACAGGCTTTGGGCTACCAGCATGGGAAGGGACCTGCTGGGACCCGACAGACCGGAAGACCTGTTCCTAACGGTCAGCCGGAATGTAAATTACGGGTGGCCTTATTATTTTCAGTTCAGGGGCCGGATCTATGATGATACGGCGATGCAACGGGCGGCAAAAGAGACAGGACAGGCCATACCGAAGTCGCCTCCCGTGGCTGAATGTGGGTTCCTTGCCCATTCGGCGCCCCTGGGATTTGACTATTTTTCTCATTTTTCGGACAGCCTGCTGAACGATGTATTTTTGGTGGCGCTGCATGGCAGCACTACGGTATCGCGACAGCGGGGAAATGGCATTGTCGCGGTGTCTGCGTCCGGTCGATATGTACCTGTTGTGGATGGGTTCCTCACCGGCAGGACAGAGGCCGATCGTAAAGGGCGTCCCTGTGATGTGATGATGAATGACGCACGGTCCTTCTTTTTTACGGATGATAAGAATGGGGTGTTGTATTATGTTTGGAAAGAATAAATTTTAATACGAAGTATTATGGCAAGTATCGATACGGTGGTCTTTGACCTGGGCGGCGTGCTGATAGACTGGAACCCTGAATATCTTTACAGGGAGATCTTTCCGGACGAATCCGAACGACGCTGGTTCCTTTCCAATATCACGACCCTTGACTGGAATGAGGAGCAGGATGCGGGCAGGACCTTGCAGGAAGGGACGGAATATCTTGTCCGCAAATTTCCGGAGCATGAAAAAAATATCCGCGTCTTTTACGACCGTTGGAAAGAGATGCTGGGCGGTCCGATACATGAGACGGTGGAGATCTTCAGGCATCTGAAAGAGGTGAGCAAGGTACGGCTGTATGCCCTTACCAACTGGAGCGCGGAAACTTTTCCCGTGGCGCTGGAGCTGTATGAGTTCCTTCACTGGTTTGACGGACGGCTGGTGTCGGGGGCCGAAAAGATCAGGAAACCCTCGCCGGGGATCTATCAACTGCTGATCAAACGGTTTGACATCGATCCGAAGACGGCTGTCTATGTGGATGATAATCTCCGGAATGTGCTTCCTGCCAGGGAACTGGGTTTTTATGGCATTCATTTTACAAGTCCGGCGCAATTTCAGCAGGAGCTGGCGATGCTGGGGGTGTGGTAGCCGGCCAGCGGTACGCTGGGACCGGGAGTGGAAGTAGTACCCTTATTTCAATAGCTGGTAGACGATGAGGCTCATGACATAAGCGAGGCTTGTCATATACACCAGCTGGATAACGGGCCACTTCCAGCTGCGGGTTTCGCGGCGCACTACGGCCAGGGTGCTCATACATTGCATGG
>DASZVM010000587.1:0-3459 GCA_035547295.1 Puia sp.
GGTTCGATACGCTCGTGGGCTATTTATCACAGGGAAGGATAATCGCCGGAGGGAGATATGACCGGCAACGGCTGTTCATCGAGCCGACGTTGATGGAGGATGTGTCGCCGGAAAGCCCGCTGATGCAGGAAGAGATATTCGGACCTGTCCTGCCTGTGTTTATCTACCGGAATATGGAAGAAGCCCTTGCCATTATCGACCGGCATCCGAACCCGCTGGCCTTTTATCTTTTTACGCGGGATAGAGAAAAACAAAAGGCCTGGATGGAACGGGTTGCTTTTGGCGGAGGGTGCATCAACAATACGGTATGGCATTTTGCCAACCATTACCTGCCGTTTGGCGGAGTGGGCAACAGCGGTACCGGCGCCTATCATGGGAAATACAGTTTCGATGTCTTTACGCACGCCAAGCCTGTGATGAGGACGCCTGTCTGGATCGACCCTTCTATAAAATATCCGCCGTATAAAGGGAAGCTGAAATGGTTCAGGTTCTTTTTCAGGTGAATGTTCCCGCCGGTGTCGGCTAGTATGCGCAGTCTTCCAGCTGGCCGGCCGTAAAGCCGGTGACGATACGTTCGGGCACAAAACCTGCATAGCGCTGCTGCACTTGTAACAGTATCTCTTCTATCTCCCCAACAGAACCTTTTTGCACCAGCTGATTGCGGAACTCTTTGATATAAGGGAACCCTTTCAGATAATTGGTGTAATGTCTGCGCATTTCCAGGATGCCTACGACGGGGCCTTTCCATTCGACCGAGCGGAGGAGGTGGTCGCGGATGGCGGAAACACGCTGTTCGATGGTCGGCGGCGGCAGGTGCTCTCCTGTCCGTAAATAATGCTTTATCTCATCAAATATCCAGGGATAGCCGATGGCTGCGCGTCCGATCATAATGCCGTCTATGCCATAGCGATCACGGTAAGCTTTTGCTTTTTCGGGAGAATCGATGTCCCCATTGCCAAAAATAGGGATATGGATACGGGGGTTCTCCTTTACCCTGGCGATGAGCGTCCAGTCGGCCTCGCCCTTATACAACTGGGCACGGGTCCTGCCGTGGATGGTGAGGGCCTTGATCCCCACGTCCTGAAGGCGTTCTGCCACTTCTTCGATGTTCTTTGACTGATCGTCCCAGCCCAGCCGTGTTTTTACCGTTACGGGCAGCTTTGTGCCTTTTACGACGGCGTCTGTCAGACGGGTCATGGCTTCCACGTCCTTTAGCACGGCGGCCCCCGCCCCTTTGCATACCACTTTTTTTACAGGGCATCCGAAATTGATGTCCACGAGGTCGGGCTGGACGGTATCGACGATGCGGGCGCTCATGGCCATGGCCTCTTCATCCCCGCCAAAGATCTGGATACCGAAAGGACGTTCGTATTCAAAAAAATCCAGCTTCATCCGGCTCTTGATGGCGTCCCGGATCAATCCCTCGCTGGATATGAACTCGCTGTACATAAGATCGGCTCCATTCTGTTTGCAGACATAGCGGAATGGCGGGTCGCTCACGTCTTCCATAGGGGCCAGGAGGAGCGGGAATGCAGGAAGTTGTATATTGCCGATGTTTATCGCCATGAAGGATGCAAATTTACACACTTATCGTGGATTTTTCTATATGAATAAGGAACACACTCCCTGGTCGCAGCTGGGGATATTTATCGCCTTGCTGGGCGGCGCCTGGATATTGGCGCAGCTGGTGGGAGGAGCGATCCTGCTATCCCAGGTGGGGATCAATAATATACGCAACCTGGATGTGACGGACCCCCGCTATACGGGGGCATTTAAGCTGGTGCAGGGCATTTCCAGCTTTCTTTTGTTCAGCATCCCCTCTTATGGATATGCCCGTATCGTGAACAGGGAAAAACCACTGCGTTTGCTTGGTTTCCGGCCGGCGCCCCTTCCCCTGTTCTATGTATTGGGTGTCCTTATTCTTTTGCTGTCCTTCCCGCTGGAAGGCTGGCTGGGACAGCTGAACAGGAGGATACCGCTGCCTCATGAGCTGGTCAGCATGGAAAAAACCGCCAACAGACAGATCTCCGCTTTTCTGAAAGCCGACGGTCCCATGGATATCATCATCAACGTATTTGTCATCGCATTGCTGCCGGCCATTTTTGAAGAGGCTTGTTTTCGCGGGGCATTGCAACGTATCCTTATCCAGCTGTTCAAAAGCCCGTGGGCGGGCATCATCGTCACGGGAGCCTTTTTTTCCGCTTTTCATATGCAGTTCCAGGGTTTTTTACCCCGTATGTTCCTGGGTATATTGCTGGGCGCCGTATACTGGTACAGCGGAAGTCTCTGGGTGTCCATACTGGCGCATTTCTTTACCAATGGCGTACAGGTGGTAGCGGCGTCATATTACCCTAAAATGATAGAGGAAGATCCGGCGGTCCCTCTTTATTGGGCCTTGCTCTCTTTGATAATTGTCATAGGTTTGCTGTCTGTCCTGCGCAGACGCAGCACGACCAGCTATGCGGAGGTATATGGGAGTCACCATCATGAGTACGATGGATTCGCGGATTGAGCATGCATGTTTAACAGTTGAAAATGGCATTGAACCCTACTATATTCAAGACCCGGACACTGACGGCTGCCGTATTCGTGATCGTCATGCTTGCGGGGTTGCTATGGAATGAATGGAGCTTTTTTATCCTTTTTTCCATCATCCATTTTGGCGCCTGGCATGAATATCAGCGGCTGATAGCGGGCATCGACGGACAGTATGCGACGATCTCGCCTTTACATCGTTATGGCGTTATGATCGCGGGCTGGTGTCTCATGTGGTATTTTACCAATGAAGGGTACCGTATCGGGACGCTTTCCTTTCATGTCATCGGATGGTGGACGGGGCTTGTATTCCTGTTCGTGCTGCCGCTGGGAGAGATCATTTTTACCCGTGTGCTCAATGTGAGGAATATACTTTATTCTGCTGCCGGATTGGTCTATATTTCCCTCAGCCTGGCACTGCTGACGCATATCAGGACCATGTTCTATGGCAATATCGTAAGCTTTTGGGGCAGTCTGCTGGTGCTGATCATCATCGGGTCTATCTGGATCAATGATACGATGGCGTATATCGTGGGATCCCTGATCGGCAAGACACCTTTTTCAAAAATATCTCCGAAAAAAACCTGGGAAGGTACGCTGGGGGGCATCATCCTGGCTGTTGTCGTCATCGGGGTCATCGGTTTTTTCTTTACCCGTCGTGTCAATGGCGGTCTTACGGATTGGGGATGGATCCTGCAGTGGGCTGTCATTGCGGCTATTGCGGCTGTCACGGGTACGGCCGGCGATCTGCTGGAAAGCAAGCTAAAACGCATGGCAGGGGTAAAGGACAGCGGTCATATCATGCCGGGGCATGGCGGATTCCTGGACCGGTTTGACTCCCTGCTCGTGGCCACCCCGTTCGTATGGCTGTATATCATGTGGCTGCTGGGATGAACCGGCAATTCCTTAATTTTGACGTTCAAT
>DASZVM010000588.1:0-6898 GCA_035547295.1 Puia sp.
AGCAATAATGTCAAACCCGTCCGGGCCGAAGCGCTTGAGTACTATCGCCGCGTGGCCGCCTCCCATAAGCTGAATATCCACCTCCAGGAAAAAGTGCTGTCCATCCGGCCTGTCAACGGAAAATTCGAGATCACCAGTTCCCGCCGTGCCTATTCCGCGGACCATATCATCATCGCCACCGGCTTCTATGACCTCCCTGTCCTGCTCAACATCCCGGGAGAGGACCTCCCCAAGGTCATGCACTATTATAAGGACCCTCATTTCTTCGCCATGCAAAAAGTGGTAGTGGTGGGAGCCAGCAACTCTGCCGTGGACGCGGCCCTGGAGACCTGGCGTAAAGGCGCGGAAGTGACCATGGTCATCCGGGGAGAAGGCATTGGACGCCGGGTAAAATACTGGGTGAAACCCGATATCGAAAATCGTATAAAGGAAGGCAGCATAAAAGCCTATACGCATTCCACCCTCCAGGCTATACGCCCCGGGGAAGTGGACATCCTCACCCCTGATGGGGTAGAGACGATCCCCAATGATTATGTACTTGCGCTGACAGGCTATCAGCCAAATTTCGAATTCCTCCGCCAGGCAGGCATCCGCCTCTCCGAAGATGAGAACAGACTCCCTTTCTATGATCCCACGACCATGGAAACCAATGTAAAAAACCTCTACCTCGCCGGCGTCGTCTGCGGCGGCATGAACACCCATGTCTGGTTTATCGAGAATTCACGCATCCACGCGGAAATGATCGTGCGGCATATATTGGAGGAGAAAAAATAATTGGAAAGACCTAGCTCTTTTCCTCCCACAGGCCCGCCAACCTTACGATAACCTCCACCGACTTCTCCATATCCTGTACGCTCACATACTCCTGCTTCCCATGGAACGCCATCTCACCCGTAAAAATATTCGGACAGGGGAGTCCCATGAACGAGAGCCTCGACCCATCCGTCCCGCCTCTCGCACTGCTCTTCCTCGCAACGATACCTGCCCGTTCGATAGCCTCCATCGCATACTCCGACACCTGCGGATGCAGATCGAGCACCTCCTTCATATTCCTGTACTGCTGATAGATCTCAAAATCCGCCCTTGCACCGGGAAAAGCCCGCACCGCGTCCTCCACCTTGCTGCGGAGGTGCTCCTCATACGCTTCCAGCTTCGGGGTGATAAAATCCCGGATAATAAATTCCACCGTGGCTTTTTCCGCCACCCCATCCATCCTCACCGGGTGAACAAAACCATAACGTCCGTCCGTCGTCTCCGGCGACCATTCGTCTTTTGGAAGACTGTCCAGGAAATAAGCCGCTAATTTCAGCGCATTGATCATTTTCCCCTTCGCATACCCCGGATGCGCGCTAACCCCATAAAAAGTGATCTTCACCCCATCGGCGGAAAAAGTTTCATCTTCAAAAGTCCCTCTTTCCCCTGCATCCAGCGTATACCCATAGTCCGCACCCAGCCGCTGCAGGTCGAGCTTATCCACCCCTCTCCCGATCTCTTCGTCAGGGGTGAACAGCAGCCTGATCTTCCCATGCCTGTATTCCGGATGCTGCAAAAGATATTGCGCCATGTCCATAATGACGGCCACACCTGCCTTGTCGTCGGCGCCAAGCAATGTAGTCCCCGAGGCTGTAATGATGTCCTCCCCTGTCTTTTCCCGCAGATAGGGATGGTCCCCGGGCGAAATGACGACAGAGGCATCGTCCGGAAGCACGATATCCCCTCCGGCATATTTCCGGTGGATCAGCGGTTTTACATCCTTTCCCGTACAATCCGGGGCCGTATCCATATGCGCGCAAAAACAAATGACAGGCACCTGCTTGTCCGTATTGGCAGGGATGGTGGCATACACATACCCGTACTCATCCAGTACCGCATCCATAATGCCCATCTCCTGAAGTTCCTGCACCAGCAGCCGTCCCAGATCTTTTTGTTTCTCCGTGGAAGGATAGCTTTTGGACCTGGGATCGCTTTGCGTATCTATCTGTGCATAGCGGATAAATCTTTCCGCCACAGTGAATAGGTGATTTTCAAACATGTTTGTAAATTACAAGACGAATGTAACGACTATGACTGATCCATCTGAAAAAAAACCAAGGATACAGCAGGGCTGGTTGAGGGTGATCCTCTTTGGACTGACCTTTATCGTATTGAGCCTGCTGATCCTCTCCGCAGCCCTCACAGGCTTTATCGCCGGCAATATCGACCAGCTGAAAAAGGATCCCATGCAGTTCCTCGCAGGGATATTACAGGGAGACCATCTCTGGATGATGGTCCTGCTGGAATTTGTCGTTTCCCTTGTTACCGTATGGATCTTCCGCATCTTCATCGATCGCCGAAGCCTGGCCGGCCTGGGATTGTCCCCCAACGGTTATGGACAGGAGTCGTTGACAGGCCTTTTTACAGGTCCCGCCCTGCTGGGATTGCTTGCTCTCCTGCTGATGTTCACCGGCCATTTACAATGGGTGGATATTACCCCCGACGCCACTGCCCTCTTTATCTCTTTTGGCATGGTCGTGCTCATCGCATTCAGCGAAGAGCTGGTATTCCGGGGTTACGTCCTGAGCAATTTGCTGGAGTCATTCAGCAACAGGTGGGTTGCCCTGCTCCTCTCCGCCCTGTGCTTCGCCATCTTTCATTTCACCGGCCCCGGCATCAATTCCCTGGCATTCGTCAACCTCTTCCTGGCCGGGATCTTACTGGGAATAAACTTTATATATACCCGCAATCTCTGGTTTTCCATCTGTCTGCACCTTAGCTGGAATTTCTTTCAGGGTCCCATACTGGGATCCCATGTCAGCGGTCTCAGCATGCCCACGTTGCTGCAGACAGAGATGAAAGGCGACTGGCTGGTCACCGGCGGCGAATTTGGACTGGAAGGCTCCGTGCTGAATACAGCCCTCTCCCTTATAGCCATACTGATATTGGCCCTGGCCTTTGAAAAGAAATACGTGAACGCACCTTCGGTCCGTCCACATGACCCGGTAACTACGGCATGATGATACGGCTGCCGCCGCCTACGATCTCCACGAGTTCCAGGTCGAAGATGAGGTCTTCGCCGGCAAGCTGATGGTTGGCATCCAGGACGACGACTTCCGGCTTGACCTCTACGATCGTGACAGGTATTTGCTGACCGGACTGATTCGACATAGCAAGCTGCATACCGACCTCCGGTGTCATGCCGGGAGGAAAGTTGGCCTTCGGGAACTCGATGATCGCCTCTGGGTCTTTAGGACCATACGCTTCCTCCACAGGTATCTCGATGGTCTTCTTCTGACCTACCGTCATCCCCATGACACCGTCATCGAACCCCTTGATCACCATTCCGCTGCCCACTTCAAATTCCAGGGGAGCACGACCTTCGCTGCTGTCGAATGTCGTTCCATCGGTAAGACGACCATGATAGTGTACCTTTACTGTATCACCCGCTTTAACTTGCTGCATATTTCCGTTAATTTTACGACTCCGCTGAAATGCGGATACCCGCAAGGTAGGACTAAAAATCAAAATAAATGCATAGACAACACCCTTTTCACAGACTGTTCACGACCCTGCTGATAGGGACATTACTGTCCCTGCCAGGCGCTATCCGGGCCCAGCATTCCAACAGCAAAATAAATGCCGCCACGATCCTTACAGGAGCCGACCAGATGAGCAGCTACCTCCCCCTTTTAAAAGGTGCTAACATAGCCGTATTCGCCAATCAGACCGCCATGGTCGGCAAGACCCACCTGGTGGATACGTTGTTAAAAGCAGGTATCCATATCAGCAAAATATTTTCACCCGAGCACGGTTTTCGCGGAGATGCCGACGCAGGTGAGCACGTAGGCAGCAGCACAGACCCGGCCACCGGCATACCGATCGTCTCACTCTATGGCAGCAAACGCAAACCTTCGGCCGAAGACCTCGCAGGCGTCGACATTATGCTCTTCGACATACAGGACGTAGGCGTACGCTTTTATACCTATATCTCCTCCCTCCAGGAATATATCGAGTCCGCTGTCGCAAACCATCGCCCCCTTATCATACTCGACAGACCGAACCCTAACGGATCATACGTGGACGGCCCTGTGCTGGACAAAAGATTCAGGTCCTTTGTCGGCATGCAGCCCATCCCCATCGTATATGGCATGACCCTGGGAGAGTATGCCCGCATGCTCGTTGGACAGCAATGGCTGGACTCCACCGCGAATGCAGACCTGAAAGATTTTCACCTGACCATTATCCCCTGTAGGAATTATACGCATCACAGCCGGTACGTCCTTCCCGTAAAACCCTCCCCCAACCTCCCCAATGCGCAAGCCGTTGCATTGTACCCTTCCCTATGTCTCTTCGAAGGCACGGTGGTCAGCCTGGGCAGAGGGACGGATAAACCCTTTCAGCAGTGGGGCAACCCATCCTTTCCAAAAGACCTTTATCATTTTACCCCCGTCAGTCTGCCGGGAGCAAAGAATCCGCCGCTCCTCAACCAGACCTGCTACGGATATGACCTCAGCAGGATCGATGTCGCCAAAGCCACAGGGAACAGGTTCTCTCTTCAATGGTTGATAAAAGCCTATGAACTATGCCCCGATAAGGACCATTTCTTTCTTAAAGGAAATTTCTTCAACAGACTGGCGGGCAACGATGTTTTACAACAACAGCTAAAGGATGGACGAACGGAAGAAGAGATCAGAAAGAGCTGGGAGCCTGAGCTCAGCCGTTTCAGGGACATCCGGAAAAAATATTTGTTATATGCAGAGTAAAGAAAGACCCCGTATCGTATTCATGGGGACCCCCGAGTTTGCCGTAGCATCCCTGGATGCGATCGTCCAGGCAGGCTATCCCGTAGCCGCCGTGATCACTGCGCCGGACAAACCCGCGGGACGGGGCATGCAGCTTGGCATCAGCGCCGTAAAAAAATATTCGCTGGAAAAAGGCTTAAAGATATTACAACCCGAAAAGCTGAAAAATCCCCAATTCCTGGAAGAATTGAAAAGCCTGCAGGCCGACCTTCAGATCGTCGTGGCCTTCCGCATGCTGCCCGAGCTGGTGTGGAACATGCCGCCCATGGGCACCGTCAATCTGCACGGATCGCTCCTCCCTCAGTACAGAGGAGCCGCCCCCATCAACTGGGCCGTGATCAACGGCGAGAAGGAGACGGGCGTTACGACCTTCAAGCTGCAGCAGGACATCGACACAGGCAATATCCTTTTGCAGGAAAGCTTCCCCATCGGCGGGAAGGAGACGGCAGGAGAAGTCCACGATAAGATGAAAGAGATAGGCGCCCGCCTGGTGGTAAGGACCATCGAAGGTCTCGCGGCCGGAACATTGACCGAACACCCGCAGCCATCAAACTCATCCCTGAAACACGCTCCCAAAATATTCACCGACACCTGCCGCATCGACTGGACCCGGTCCACGGAAGATATCTACAATCTCATCAGAGGTCTTTCCCCCTTCCCCACCGCCTTCACCCAGCTGGACGGGAAGTTGCTAAAGATCTTTCACGCAGAAAAAGAGATCGCAAAGCCAGACCACCCTCCGGGCCGGCACGACACGGATAAAAAGACCTACCTGCGTTTTGCCACTGCCGATGGCTATATCCGTGTCACCGATATCCAGTTGGAAGGGAAGAAACGGATGCCCGTAAATGCTTTTTTAATGGGGTGGCGCTAAAGCGACACCACCCCATTGAATAAACTATTCTTTATCCCACCAAACCCTGCCGGTGAGATTATCTCCGCCCGGCACCGCATCATGGGCGGTCTTGTAATTCGCCGGGTTGGTATTCGCCTCATCCACAGGATAGGGGAACCGGCGGGGGATGGTGCCATTCGTGTTGTTATTCGGGTAGACCACAGGCACGAGCACCGGGAACCCGCTGCGCCGCCAGTTGGACCAGGACTCATAAAAATCCAGCATCGTATTGGTATGTATCCAATATTGCGTGTTGATCATCTCCAGTCCATGAGCAGGGTCATAGGGATGAGCCGTAACAAAGACCTCCGCGGTGTCATCGCTGATCGCCGCCTTATCGTCATACTGCCCCAGATAAGTAATGGCCGCCTTTACCCCGTCATGATAATGCTGCGCCGCGGATCCCCCGATGCCCCAACGCTGCGCGACCTCGGCCAGCAGCAGCTCCGACTCCGCATACGTCAATATAAAGGTCGGACCATTCCGCTTGGTCAGGTACTGGCTGGGGGAAGAACAATCCGCAATGGAGGTAAAGGTAGGGTCATGCGAAATATCCTGGGCCGGGATGCCGCTGAGGTCCTTTCCGTTGGGCATGCCTTTCTGTACGGCGGGCGTATCATTCCCTCCCAGTGGATTCTTATTGTTGTCCCAGGCAGGATGCGTAATAGCGATCTTGGCCAGACGGGGGTCTTTCACCGGCTTCAGCATATCGATAAACGTCTTGGACCATTTGGTATAAATATTTTCCTGCCCGCCGTCCCCCAGGAGTACCTGGCTGTTACGGTTGGTCGTCACACGGCCGCCGGTGGGATCGCCCATTACAAAGGCATTGTCCCCATTGCCCGACATCGTATGCCCCGCAGCCTTTTGCGCATAGGTCTGCGCGGTAGTAGGATCCACCTTCACCAGGCGCAAGGCGACCCGCAGCAGCAATGTATTGCCAAAACGCTGCCATTGGGCGATATTGCCGTTGTAGAATACATCGCCGGTGGGCTGATCCCCGTTTGGATCGAGTTTTCCCGTGGCGTCATCTATCTCCTTCAGCAGGTCCGTGTAGATGTCCTGCTGTTTGTCGTATTTCGGGAAAAAGGTCTTGTCATAATATCCCAGCCCTGCCTGCGAATAAGGACAGTCCCCATACAGATCCGTAATACGCTCCATGATCAGCGCCCGCATCAATCTGGCTATCTGGTAGAGATTCTTGTACTGTGGCATGTCCTTCGTA
>DASZVM010000589.1:0-4366 GCA_035547295.1 Puia sp.
AACCCCTCCGTGGACAGGAACAGCGTAAACCTGCTGGTCCCTGTCCAGGTGACCTATGTGGAAGTTAACAATTTCTGGAATAACCTTTACCTTGCCATCATCGCTGCCAATACGATCCTGGAAAAGGTAGACGGAGCCACCTATACCAGCGACGCGGTGAAGAGCCAGCATATCGGGGAAGCCAAACTGATAAGGGCCCTGTGCTATTTCTACCTGGCGCGCACGTACGGAGGCACCGCTCTGGACGGCAAACTGCTGGGCGTCCCGCTGGTCACCAAACAACTGGGCGCCGACGCGGCGCGAAATATGCCAAGGGCCAGCCTGGAAGACACTTATGCCCTCATCGTCAGCGATCTCACCGACGCAAAGACCAAACTGCCGCCGTCCGCATCAGGCTCCAACACAGGGCGCTTTACCAGCGTCTCTGCCCAGGCGCTGCTGGGAAAAGTATATATGTTCATGGCAGGATATCCGCTCAATAAGGGAGCCGACTACTATACAAAAGCCGCCGCCGAGTTCAAGCCCGTCATCGACAACCCTGCGTTCAGCCTGGTGCCGAGCTATGTGAAGCTGTTCGATTCGAATAACAAGAACTCTTCCGAAGCCATCATCGAGATACAGTTCAAGGCTGATCTGACGAACAAGACAGGCAATGCCTTCCAGTCCAAGATGCTCACCAGCGCCGCCGCCTCCGCCCTGGTCCCGGCAGGAGATGCAGGGACGGCTGACAACAAGCCCAATATCTCCCTCCTGAACGCTTATGCGGCGGGCGATCCCCGGAAATCCGTCACTTTCCGGCCCGGCTATAAACAAGCCAGCGGCACTTACAAGACGGAAGCATATGGTCACAAATACTGGCAGCAGCTGGGAGCGGACAAGTCCAACGTAGATTCCTATCTGAACTGGGACTGCAACTGGAAAGAGCTTCGTCTGGCAGAGGTCTACCTGCTCTATGCGGAGGCGCTCGTACGGACCGGCGGCGACAAGAATACGGCGCTCACCTATCTCAATAAGATCAGGCAACGGGCAAGGAATACCAGCAAGACGGACGACCCGACCATCGCGACCATCGAGACGCAATTCCCCAGCTGGAATACCGGCGATCCTTCTGTAACGCTGAAGGACTATGATCTCACGGATTTTGCCTCGGACAACGATTTCCTGCTGGCCATCGAAAATGAATCGAGGGTAGAATTCGCCCTGGAGAACAAACGCTGGTATGATCTCGTAAGGACCCAGCGTGCGCCGGCGGTGATGACGGCTTCTTCGCTGACAGATGAAAATACCACTATTACCTGGGATGACAGGGACTATGCCCTGCCATTACCCCAGAACGCGATGATCAATTCCAACCCGGGCATTGTCATTCAAAATAAAGGGTACACACAGCTGTAGCTGTAGTACCTGCATTTTTATCAAGCTATTAAAAACTTCACATGATGAAGGTGCTATTGCTATGCACACTCTTATACCTCTCATTTTCAGGAAGGACCGACGCACAGGGGGATGGATATATCTACAAGGATGGGAAACGCCAGTTCGTCTTCGGCAGCTATTTCCTTCCAAAGAGCGATGCCGACCTGAAGGGAATGACAGATGCAGGCTTTAACCTCTTTGCCTGCGGGACCGCGCAGGACCTGGATCGCCTGCAGAGATACAATGCCCAGGGATGGGTATTCCTGCGATTGGAAAAAGGAGTTACCCCGGAGCTGAAGCAAAAAATATCCGAGGTCGCCGATCACCCGGCCCTGGCCGTTTGGGGCGGCCCTGACGAGCTGGTGTGGGGATTTACCGCCAACAGCAGGCTCTACAGGGTAGATAAGATCCATTCAGTACCCGGTGCATGGAAAAAGCAGATGCCGGAAGCGCTGCAATACGCCAGAAAGAAAAGCGCGATCGTGATGCCTGACCTGCACAATGCGATCAGCTATCTCCGCAGCGTGGACAAACGCAACCTGCAGCTGTGGATCAATGAAGGAGAGAACAGCGACATGGGTTATGTATGGCAATACATGGATGACATCGATATCACCGGTTTCGATCTGTATCCTGTAAAAACACCGCTTGCAGACAGCAGCGCCCGTCCCCGCCGGCAGATACAACGCATAGGCAAAAGCACTGAACGATGGACGGCCATCAGTAAGGGCAAACCCCTGTGGCTGGTGCTGCAAGCCTTTTCCTGGAGCGAGCTGGCCAAGATCGAACCCTGGAATGGAGCAGGGAAACCCGTCGTCTATCCCTCTTTTGAAGAATCCCGTTTCATGGCCTATGACGTCCTGGCCAACGGAGCGACGGGTATCCTGTATTGGAACATGCAGTTCCTTACCTCGGAAGAGTTCCGTCAATCCCTTTACGGCCTGGCGCGCGAGTTCAAGACCCTCCAGCCTTTGCTTTCTTCGGAAACCAAACGGTTGAACGTCACTGCCTATGAGCCTCCGGCTGATGCCGGCAACCGTGTACTGGCCAATGCGCACCAATATGGCAGGGAATGGATGATCACCGTGGTCAACGAGGGGGATACTACCCAGTCAGCCGCTGTCATCAGCGGGCTCGATCATCTCAACGGACAAAAGCTGGTCCAGCTGTATGGAGACGACGAAGTACAGGTAAAGGACGGGAAGTTTATCGCACGCCTGCGGCCCCTGGAAGTAAAGGTGTTCGCCACCAGCCGGAAATGGGAAGCCGCTAATAAAAAAGGACGCGACTATCCTGGTAAATAAACATCTCTGAAGGAATAAACAGAAAAAACATGAAGAAGGTCTTTCAACATTGGAAAATCAATTTTTTGATCCTGCTGACGGCTGCGTCGGCCCTGCAGTTCAAAGATCCGGTACCTGGTGAGATCGAGCTCGTCAACAATGGGAAGAGCTCCTATGTAATAGTTGTTGCGGCCGGGGCCTCGCCCCAGGTGCAACGGGCTGCCGGCCTGCTGCAAAAGTATGTGGAGAAAATGTCGGGCGCCAGGCTGCCGATAGCCGGTACGCTTGCCGCAGGGAACAAGGGTATCTTTATAAAGGAGGTCGACGGCTTGAAATACGACGGCTTCCGGCTCAATACATTGTCCAACGGCGCCATCTCTATTGAAGGGGGCAAAAGCAGGGGCTGCATATACGGCGCTATAAGGATACTCGATAAATACATGGGCTGTCATTTATACAGTCCGAAGTATAAAGTGATCCCTTCCGTCAGGGACCTGCGCCTCCCTTCCCTGCAGGAGGCGGATTCATCCGTCAACAGCCTGCGTATCGTGTTTACGGTAAATGAATTCAGCGAAGACCAGGACCTCCTGGACTGGAACAGGACCACCAACAGATTTCCCCCTTTCGCGGATAATTACTACTGTCATACTTTCACACACCGGCTGCTGCCTGCCGACTCGTTCTATAAATCCCATCCTGAATATTATGCACTCATCGGCGGCCAGCGGGTGCCCGACCAGCTTTGCATGTCCAACCCGGACGTTGTCCGTGAAGTGATCAAACAGATGAAAAAGGACATTCCCCTGCAGCCTGACCGCCTTTACTGGTCTGTAAGCCAGGCCGACGGCCCGCTGTATTGCCAATGCCCAGACTGTCTGAAGGCGATAGCAGAGGAGAAAAGCGTGGCAGGCCCCATCATACGTTGTGTAAACCAGGTGGCAAAGGAATTCCCCGACAAGATCATTTCCACCCTCGCCTATTATTACTCCCTGGTCCCGCCGGCTGTCACCAAACCCCTGGACAATGTGCAGATCATGTACTGCGGCGGCGACCTGGCCGCATGGGGAAGAGTGGCCAAACACATTTATGTATGGGATTATGTTGTAGACTACTTCCATTACCAATGTCCCTACCCCAGCCTCTTCATGGCGCAGCCCGAGGTGAAAGACCAGGTAAGCAAGGGCGCCAACGAATTCTTTATCCAGGGGAATATCGACAAAGGAATGGAGTTCGCTGAGCTGCGGCTGTACCTGTATTCCCGTATAGCCTGGAACCCGGAGGTAGACGTCTCCGCGACGATAGACGAATTCCTGAAAGCATACTATGGTGCAGGGGGGCCTTACATACGGAAATATATCGACCGCATCACGGATGCCTATGAAAAAACAAAGGATAAGAAGAAGCTGATCATCAACACGCCGCCCAGCTATTACCAGGATACCTATCTGACGCCTGAGCTTCTGCGGGAATACAATGCCTTTTTCGACCAGGCGGAGCAGGCTGTAAAAGGACAGGGCATATTTGCGGATCACGTACACCTGGCCCGGATGCCGCTGAACTTCGCCGAAATGGAGATCGCAAAACACAACATGTACGGCCCCGGCGGCTGGTGGGATGCCACAGGCACAGTGAGGAACAAAAAGCTGGACGGCCTCCTTGACGACTTC
>DASZVM010000590.1:0-2923 GCA_035547295.1 Puia sp.
TTCTGTCGGACTGGCTTTTGCAAAGTCGCTGACAAAAGAAAAGCCGGTGCTTTTCGACACCGGCCTCTGATCCGAATCTATTCAGCTATTATTTTTTCCCCATGGCGTATTGGATGCCTGCGAGCAGCATGCCCAGGTAGAGCGGGTCTGAGAAGGATTCATCCGTGTGTCCCAGCTCTGTGTAGAATGCTCTTCCTCCTTCGTATTCGTGATACCAGACCATGGGATGGTTATCCCCGTTCTCTCCCCCTGTATAGGATTTCTCGTCGATCTTCATCAAAACGTGGAGATTGGGGTTGAGGTATTTGAAATTATACCATTCATCCCAGCGGGACCATGTTTCGGGGATGCCTTTGGTGATGGGGTTGTCTTTGTCGACGACAATGATATTGGCCTGTTGTTGTTTGGGATGGGATTTGAAGTAGCCTCCTACCAGATCGCCATACCATTGCCAGTTGTATTCACAGTCGGTGGCTGCATGGATGCCTACGAACCCTCCTCCGTGATGAATGTATTCCTGCAGGCCTTTTTCTTCTTCGGGACCGAAGACCTTACCGGTGGGGCTGAGGAAGATAAGCGCGGCATATTTCTTCAGGATCTTGTACCGGAATTGGGTGGAGTCTGTCGTGACGTCCACGTCAAAGCCGTTCTGTTCCCCCAATTTCTGTATGGCGGCTGTACCGGCAGCGATGCTGGCGTGGTGATAGCCATTGGTCTTGCAGAAGATGAGGACTTTTGGTTTTGCAAAGATCTCAGGCCAGGCGTTGTCGGCGTTGGCGGAGGCTGTCATGGATTGTCCGGCTATGATAAATGCCAGGACTGCGACATAGCGGATCAAGGAGGATGGTCTCATGTGCATATTTTTATCTAAAGTTCTTTTATTTTGATATTGCGGTACCAGACTTCGTTGCCGTGGTCCTGCAGATCGATCTTACCCCGTCTGAATGAGCCGAAATCGGGCCATTGCTTAAACTTGCTGCCTGCTACCAGGGTTTTCCACTGGTCGTCCCACATAGTAGTGGAGACTACGTTTACACCGTTGAGGAAAAGTTTCAGCGATCCATTCTTCGATATGATCTCCGCTTCATTCCATTCTCCGACGGGCCTGACCGTCTCTTTGGTACAAGGGATCAGGTCGTACAGGTCGCCTGCCCGGTGCTTGTGGATCTTACCATCGGAGTGCCCGTTGTTGTCCAGCACCTGCATTTCGGGGCCTGTATAATAGGCTTCTTCATATTTTGCCGGATCCTCATGGACATGGAAGAGTATTCCGCTGTTACCTTTCGGAGAGATCTTCCATTCCAGTTTGAGATCGAAGTTGCCGTATTCCCGGTCTGTGAGCAGATCGCCTCCGCCGCCTTTGGATTTGGCGAGATGGATGGCGCCGTCCCTTACTTCCCACTGGGGGTCGGCTGAGGGTTTGCCGTAGGTGTGCCATCCTTTGGTGGTCTTGCCGTCGAACAGGGAGACCCAGCCGGCATCCTTATTATCCATGCGTGTTGTCTTTGACGAGGGCAAGGCTGCCATCAGCAGCAGGGCAGGCAATGCGATGATCGTATATTTCATTATGCAGATTACTTTTTCAGCGAAAGGATGTATTTGACCATTTCCCTTACGTCTGGCTCCGGTACTGACGGATGAGGCGTCATGGGAACAGTGCCCCATACACCGCTGCCTCCGTTGATGACCTTTTTCACCAATCTGTCGATGGTGGTGTCAGCGGCGGGGCTGTATTTTGCCGCGACTTCGCTGTAAGCCGGTCCGATAGAGGCTCCGCTGGATGCCTTGTCGAGACGGTGGCAGGTGGTGCAGTCGCTGGCGCCGATGAGCTCAAGTCCTTTATCGCCGGCGGCGCTGGCGGAAGGGTTGGTAGTGGTGCTGCCGGCGGCAGTGTCTTTGGTATCGGTGGTTTTTGTTTCTCCTGAATTGCCGCAAGCGGCTGCGAAAATGGTACAGGACAGAATGAATGCTAGTCTTTTGTTCATGATTTTGATGTTTGGTTCAGCGAATGGTCCGTTAAGATGGCCCAAGTTCCGAAATAATACTATTTCAACCCCAGAACGGAGCGATTAAATTTTTCATCGCTGCCTGTGCCGGCGAAGTCGTCAAATGCTTTTTCCGTGACGCGGATGATATGCTGTTTTATAAAGACGGCTCCTTCTTTGGCGCCGTCCTCCGCGTTTTTGAGGGCGCATTCCCATTCCAGTACGGCCCATCCTTTAAAGTCATAGGCGGTGAGCTTGCTGAAGATGCCTTTGAAATCGACCTGTCCGTCGCCCAGTGAGCGGAATCGGCCGGCGCGGTCTACCCAGCTTTGATATCCGCCATATACCCCTTGTTTGCCTGTGGGGTTGAATTCGGCGTCCTTTACATGGAACATCCGGATACGTTCATGGTAGTTATCGATGTATTCCAGGTAGTTCAGGCATTGCAGGACGAAATGGGACGGATCGTAAAGCAGACAGGCCCTGGGATGGTTGTTGGTGTGCCGGAGGAACATCTCGTAAGTGATGCCGTCGTGCAGATCTTCCCCGGGGTGTATCTCGTAACAGAGGTCTATGCCATGCTTATCAAATTCGTTGAGGATCGGCATCCAGCGACCGGCCAGCTCCTTAAAGCCTGTTTCCACCAGTCCGGCGGGGCGTTGAGGCCAGGGATAAACGGTGGGCCAGAGCAGGGCGCCGCTGAAGGTGGCGTGGGCTTTCAGTCCCAGGTTTTGAGAGGCTTGGGCAGCATATTTCAACTGTTGGACGGCCCATTCCTGACGGGCCTTTGGGTTGTTGTGCACCTGTGGAGGGGCAAAGCCGTCGAAGATTGCGTCAAACGCGGGGTGTACTGCTACCAACTGGCCCTGGAGGTGGGTGGAAAGTTCGGTGATCTGCAGACCTGCCTCCTGAACGATGCCTTTTATTTCGTCTGCATA
>DASZVM010000591.1:0-4072 GCA_035547295.1 Puia sp.
GGACGTCATGCTGCATTTCCCTTATCATTCCTTCAACCCGGTGATCGATATGCTCCGGGAAGCCGCCATTGACCCCAACGTCACTACCATCAAGATCACCTGCTACAGGCTGGCGGCCAATTCCAAGATCATCAATGCCCTGATCAATGCCGTGAGGAATGGCAAGCATGTCACCGTCATGCTGGAGCTGAAGGCCCGTTTTGACGAGGAGGCCAACCTGGAATGGAAAGAAAGACTGGAGGACGAAGGGGTAAAAGTCCTCATCGGTATCCCCAACATGAAGATCCACGCCAAGCTGTGCCTGATAAAAAAACGCATCAATAACTTCACTATCCATTATGGTTTTGTCAGTACGGGCAACCTGAATGAAAAGACCGCAAAAGTATACGGGGACCATTGCCTGCTGACATCCGACAGACATATCATGGCCGACGTCAACAGGATCTTCAACTACCTGGAGAAATGGAAAGAAGGCGTCGACCCCCTCAGGACCTGCAAGACCCTTATCCCCTGCCCCACCAGCCTGCGGCGCGAGCTGATAAAGATGATCACGAGGGAGATCAGGCTGGCAAAGGAAAAAAAGCCCGCCAGCATGACCCTGAAGATGAATTCCCTCGTCGACGAAGAGCTGATAGAAAAGCTTTACGAGGCGGCCCGGACGGGGGTGGAGATAAAGCTCATCATCCGGGGCATCTTCTGCATGTTCTCCGAGAACAGCAAGTTCATCATCCCCGTGAAAGCCATCAGCATCATCGACGAATATCTCGAGCACGCCAGGATATTTATCTTCGGCAACAGCGGGAAAGAGAAAGTTTATATATCTTCGGCCGATTGGATGGTGCGCAACCTGGACCACCGGGTGGAAGCCACCTGTCCCGTGCTGGATCCCGCCATCCAGCATGAATTGAAACAGATACTGGACATACAGTTGGCGGATAACGTAAAAGCCAGATGGCTGGACAATGAACTAATGAACAAATACAAAAAGGATAATCCGGAAGTGAAAGTGAGGTCCCAGATAGAGATCTATAATTATTTATATCATAAGGCCCACCATATCGAGGAAGAAAAAAAGTCTGAAATCCCGCAAATTCCTTCTATAACTCATGCGACTGGCAGCTATTGATATCGGGAGCAACGCGGCAAGATTGCTTATCTCTGACGTATCCATCAACAACGGTAAGACAGAATTCAATAAGATCAACCTGGTCCGCGTACCTCTGCGGCTGGGTTTCGATGTATTCGAGAAAAAAGAGATCTCCCCGGAAAAAACGGATATGATCCTCCATACCATCAAGGCGTATAAACACCTACTGGAAGCCTATGGCGTCCGGCACATAAAGGCGGCCGCCACTTCCGCCATGCGGGATGCGGTGAATGCCCGGGATATCATAGCGCGCGTGCATGAAGAGACGGGCATCCCCATCGAGGTGATCAGCGGCGGCAACGAGGCAGCCCTGATATATGAGAACCATATTGCGGAGAACATGGACAAGGATCGCGCCTATCTCTATATCGACGTAGGCGGCGGCAGCACGGAGCTCACTTTTTTTGCCCGCAGCAAGCTGATCTTCTCCGCCTCCTTTAACATCGGCACCATCCGGCTGCTGAAAGGACAGGTCTCCGACAGCCAATGGGAGAACATGAAGGAGTTCATCAAAAAAGAGACAAAGGATTATTTCGACAATATCATCGCCATCGGCTCGGGAGGAAATATCAATAAGATCTTTTCCCTGTCCAAACGCAAGGAGGGTAAATCCCTTCACATCGATCTGCTGAAGGATTACTATAAGGAATTCTCCAGTTTCTCCCTGGATGATCGCATGCGTCTTTACAAGCTACGGGAAGACAGGGCCGATGTGATCGTCCCTGCCCTGCAGATATATATCAATGTCATGCGATGGGCCAATGCACAGGAGATATATGTACCCAAGATCGGGCTGGCGGACGGACTTATCCAGCACCTGTACGCCGACCTGAAAAAAAAGGGTGTTGATGACTAAATTTCGCTACCTTGCCTGCCCTTAAAGGTCCTACCATGTCAGTACATACAGACGTCAAAAAGGTCACCACCCACACGCTGCAGAGAATGAAGCAGACAGGGGAAAAGATATCCATGATCACGGCCTATGACTATTCATTCGCCAGGATCTTTGATGCAGCAGGCATCGACGTCATCCTCGTCGGCGATTCCGCCTCCAATGTAATGGCCGGGCATGAGACCACGCTCCCCATCACCCTCGACCAGATGATCTACCATGCATCTTCCGTGCTGCGTGCCGTAAACCGCAGCTTTGTCGTCGTCGATCTGCCATTCGGCTCCTATCAATCCAATTCCAAGGAAGCCCTCGCCTCTGCCGTCCGCATCATGAAGGAGACGGGCGCTCATGCCGTCAAGGTCGAAGGAGGTGAAGAGATCCTGGAATCCGTCAAAAGGATACTCGGCGCAGGCGTACCTGTAATGGGACACCTTGGTCTTACGCCACAGTCCATCTATAAATTCGGCACCTACACCGTCCGGGCCAAGGAAGAAGCCGAGGCGGAAAAGCTGAAAAACGACGCCCGTATCCTGGAAGAAGCAGGCTGCTTCGGACTGGTGCTGGAAAAGATCCCGGCCCTCCTGGCAAGAGAGGTTTCCGAAAGCCTGCATATCCCTACCATCGGCATCGGCGCCGGAAAATACTGCGATGGCCAGGTCCTGGTCATGCACGACCTCCTGGGCATCAATACGGAATTCAAACCCCGCTTCCTCCGCCGCTATCTTGACATGCACGACCAGGTAACCACCGCGATCCAACACTACATCCAGGACGTGAAATCCCGTGACTTCCCCAGCGAACAGGAGCAATACTAGTTTCTATTTACGTCTCATACAGTCCAGGGAATAAATGATTATTTCCAATCATTTATTGGTAACTTAAGGGAACCAAAACAAACTGTATGAGAAAACCAGTTCTGCTATGTATTATACTAGCTGCATATATCTGTACGTACGCCCAGCATACGCTCACGGGAAAGGTTACGGATAGTCAAAACGGAGCGCCGGTGTCAGGCGCATCGATCAAGATACGGCATGCCAAGGGGGGAACGTCCACTGATGCCAACGGTCAGTTCACGCTGCCGGCCAAGGCGGGAGACATGCTGGAAGTCAGCAGCATAGGGTATATCACGCAGGTGGTGACGGTGACGGATGGCGTTACGCTTACCATCGTGCTGCAGCCCAGCTCCACGGAATTGAAAGAGATCGTCTTTGTCGGCACCAGGGGAGCCGGAAGGGCCAGGACGGAAACACCCGTCCCCGTGGATGTCATCAAGATCAACCAGATCGATCTGCCGACAGCAAAAATGGACCTGACTTCCGTGCTGAATGTTGCAGCGCCCTCCTTCAATTACAATAAGCAAAGTGGGGCGGATGGCGCCGACCATGTCGACCTGGGCACCCTCCGGGGACTCGGACCTGATCAGACCCTGGTATTGATCAATGGAAAAAGACGGCATCAGACTGCCTTTGTCGCCCTGTTCGGTACCCGCGGCAGAGGTAACTCCGGCGTAGACCTCAACGCCTTCCCCGAAGCATCCGTCGACAGGATAGAGATCCTCCGCGACGGGGCCTCCGCCCAGTACGGCTCGGATGCTATTGCGGGCGTTATCAATATCATCCTCAAAAAAGATCCCGGTCATCTCACCCTCAATGCGGGTTGGAGCGGCTATTACGACCACCAGTTCAATTCCCGGAAATTCAATGCGGGTGATCAATATGTTTCAGGGGGCGCCATCGACGGCAATACCTTTACCTTTTCCGTCGACGATGGCATCGCATTGGGCAAAAAAGGCGGGTTCATCAACATAGGCGCCGATTTCCTCACCCAGGGCAAGACCTATCGCCAGGCGGATACTTCCAACTGGCAGACGGACAAGAACGCCCTCCCCTACATCAATGGCGGCCGAAGGGCCTTTGGCGACGGCTCCCTCACTTCCGGCGGCATCATGTACAATATGGAGCTGCCTGCCTCCGGCAGTACCCGTTTCTATTCTTTCGGCGGCTACAATTACAAAGCGTCCGACGCTTATG
>DASZVM010000592.1:0-3566 GCA_035547295.1 Puia sp.
GTGAAGCAAAAGCCGCGGCCGACAGTGCTTTGCGGGTAGATCCGAAGGACGCGGATGTACGAGCGCTGTTATCGAAGATCAGGGAGTATGCTGCTGCGAACAAGATCGGGATCTCTTATGACTATGTATATTTCGACCGTCAATACAGCGATCCCTGGCACCTGGTAAGCATCGATTACAGCCGGCGGACCTCCGTGGGGACCGTAACAGGCAGGCTGAACTACGCCAACCGGTTCCGCTCAGGCGGTGTCCAGGGGGAACTGGAAGCATATCCTCATTTGTCCCATCTGTTCTATGGATATCTTAATTTCGGCTATTCGGCGGACGAGGGTCTATTTCCCCGGTACCGCGCGGGCGCCTCCCTGTATGTCAATCTGCCCTCTGCTTTTGAGGCTGATGGCGGTCTGCGTTATTTATATTTCGGCTCTAATACCTGGATATATACCTTTTCTATCGGCAAGTATTACAAGAATTTTTGGTTCAATGGCCGGGCCTATCTTACGCCGGGCGGCAGCGCGCTTTCTCAATCCTTTACGGTGACGGGGCGGTGGTATTTCGGCGGGGCTGACGATTATCTTAGCCTGGCGGCGGGGACGGGTATTTCCCCGGATGACCGGAGCAATAGTCAACAGCTGGCGTCAACCTATGCATTGCGGAGCCATAAGGTGGAAGCGGGCTGGCGTCAGTCTGTCGGGAAACGTAATGTGCTGTATGCAAGCGTGCAATGGCTTGACCAGGAATATCTGCCCAAGACGCATGGCAACCAGGTGGACCTGGGTATCGGCTATCAACGGAAATTCTAAGTGGGATGAAAAGAAAAAAGATCATACTATTATTACTTTTGATCGTGCTCCTGCTGCCTTTCTGGATGTGGCTGGGCTGGTGGCTGACGCCAAAAAGGAAGCTGACCGTTGCCATTATAGATAAAACTGTGCTTGACCGTAAAGGACAGGAGCATATTTCCCTGGATTGGGTGCTGAACCAGCAAAGATTTTCAAAGAACAGAACTTCCCTGTATGTCCCCGACCGGGATTATTTTGGTTTTTTCCCCGGTGCCGGAGACCGATTCCGGCTGAAGGGGCTTGAACGATTTTCCCCGGAGCAATTGCAGCGGCTGGCCGTCGATGCGGATATGGTATATTTTGCGGATACATATGGTATCTATAAAGAGGAATGGTACCGTAAGGTCCCGGATAATGAGCGATCGGCGGTGCTTTATGGCGGCATGAGCGGGCAGGACATCGGATTGTTAAAGGAAATGAAGGTCCGTCATAAGCTGATGATCGCGGAATTCAATGCTATCGGATTGCCTACCCGGGATGAGATCCGGCATCAATTCGAGGATCTGTTTGGACTTTACTGGACCGGGTGGACCGGTCGTTGGTTTACATCCCTGGATACATCGGAGAATAGGGAGCTGCCACACTGGCTGATGGATCAGTACAAGCGGCAGCATAATGGTGCCTGGCCTTTTCATCGTGATGGCGTTGCCTTTGTTCATCTTTCGGGGGAAGTGGTGATACTGGAGAATGTCACGGACCTGACGGACCCATTGCCGCATATTGTCGCGGGGCAGGCGGGTTTAGATGACCTGGGTCTGCCAACCTCCATAAAATATCCTTTCTGGTTCGACGTGATCGATCCTGACAGTATCCGGCGAGGGGCTGTCCATAATGAAGCGACTGCGGAATTCGTCATTAGCGTCAACGGGAAGGGAGCTGCCTTACTACAACAGAGCCATATACCTGCCCGTTTTCCCGCGGTGCTCAGGCATACAGGGGCCGATTATTCCTTTTACTATTTCTCCGGTGATTTTTGTGACAACCCGTTGTCTTACGGCACTTCGTATTTCAAAGGTATCAGGTGGTTCAAGAGCTTTTTTTACAATGATGCGGAGCTGGGTGAAAGAAAGAGCTTTTTCTGGAATTTCTACCGGCCCATGATGACCCGCATACTGGAAGACGAATACAGCCGTCTGTCATCTGCCGATGCGGCTGGAAAGTGAGTCCGGTAACAGCCGCTTTGTCTGAAGCCATCTTTCGTTGCGTTGCCGCCAGGCGTCCATCAGGGATGAAAGCTGTTGTTGTGTGTCCTTGTCCTTGTCTGTCGAAGGGTCTTCCGATAGATCAGGGTTGAGACGGAACAACGTACCATTGTTAAGATGGTTGTCTCCTTTTATATAGTCTACCAGGTCCGTTTTTGTCTGCATCAGGGGATAGCTATGTATGTTCCTGAAAGTTCTTGCGGTGTCCAGCCCGTCTCCCATCCAGGTGACTTCGCCTGGAAAATGCCAGCCATATGCGTGTTGCAGCCAGGCAAGGATGCTGGGGGTTATATCAAAATGGCTGGATACGGAAGAAAACTTTTCATGGCGGGTGAGCAGGGGTGAATAAACGATGAGGGGTACGTGGAAGCGATCGATCTTGTCACGCATGGGGATCTCGGGCATCCTGTGGTCACCGGTGATAAAGAAGATAGTCCTGTTAAAGTCCTTTCTTTTGGCATAAGCGGTAAAGAAGTCATGGATGGCCTGGTCGGTGTAAAGGATGCTGGCATACTGATCCTTGTAATTACGATGATCTTTTTTTTCATCGGATGTGAAACCCAGCCGGGTCATGCGGTCCTCAAAGCATTGTCCATATTCCTCCGGGTCGTTGAGCAGGAAGGGGCTGTGGGTGGAGACGGTGAGGATGATGCTCAATTGCGGGCGGGGATGCTCTTCCTGTCTTGTATCCATCCATCGTCTGAAAAGCTCATGATCGTTATACCCCCACGTAAAGCCATTGATGGAAGGGATCTTTGTGTAACCTGCGGGGAATGTGCTGCCGTCGTTGAGCTCGTCGATGCCTGTCAGCCGTAAAAACGGGGCCATATTATCGAAACGGGCATCGCCACCATAATAAAAGCTGGTGTGATAGCCTTCTGTCCTCAGAAGGTCGATCAATGAAAAATGAGGCGGCATATCCTTCCCCAGCTCGAGAAAGCCATTCTTTCCGAAGGGAAGGGAGCCAAGGATGGATGGGAGTACGGCAAATGTCCTGCCTCCGTCGCTGAGAAAATTTTCCCAGTACAGGCTTTTTTGGGATAGAGAATCGAGAAAGGGAGTAAAGCTGCCCAGGTATGCCTGGTCGTTTGTAAATGCCCTTCCCAGGCCTTCTACGATAAGCAGCACGATGTCGGGCGGGTTGTCGCTGTGGGTAAAAAATGGTGACAATACATCTGTGGCGCTGTCCTTATACAGGAATGGGTAGGATGCTTCATCGATGTAATGGCGGGTGATGGCGCCGGGTATGGCGGCACCTTCGCCGGGGATGTAACTGTCTGCATAGATATCGGTTCCTTCGCTGCTATGAAAGAAATGTTCCCATGATCTCTCGGCAAAGAAATCAAATTTATCGGTCAGCAGATCGCGGGTGAACTGCGATCGGCCTGTGTCGATGCGGGAAAAGCCGGTGACCAGGAGTATGATCCCGATAAGAGCGATGATGGGGGTGATCATCAGGGGCGTCTTTTTTTTGTTTATTATGCGGATAAGGACCCATTGGGGCACGAGGACCGTTATTGCC
>DASZVM010000593.1:0-4779 GCA_035547295.1 Puia sp.
GTATAGTGAATCCGACTCGCTCCTGGTATCGGGTCACTGACGGGCTCGACGTACCGGTATGGTCAATTACCTGTTCAAAAACCCTATGACATAATTATTGATCTCAGCATGCTGCGTTTCATTGCCGGAATCATCCATATCATTGTGTTTTGTGCCGGAAAGCTTTATTATTGTCATCCCATACTTCGATCGTTCATCATCCGTAGGCAATACACCGGCATCGGCAGGCTGGTCGCTCGAGCGTAAGGAATAGACTTTTGGGTGAGCGGTCCTGGGAAGCGCTATTCTCCTGTTGTCCAGCGTAATGATCTTTTGAATTATGTTTGGATATTTCTGTGCAAATAAGGCAGTCATATCGGCGCCGTTGGAATGACCGATAAGCGTGATATTTCCAAAGTCCAATACAGGGTTTGATCTTTTTAGCTCATTGATAACAAATAGGATATTATCGGCTCCCCTGTCCCAAAAAGGCCGCCTGACGACCTGTGGTATTCCCTCTGATGGGATCAGGCTGTCGGTAGGCAGCTCGTGTTGGACGCTTGCTACAAAAAAACCTTTGGAGGCCAAAAAGTTTGTCAGGTAAGAATAAGCCAGGTAGCTCCCTGTCCTGTTTTGTCCATAACCATGACTGAATATTATCACCCGCTGTGGGGTCTTGGCGGTGTAATGCCCTCGCCCGAACAGGGCGACAGGGATCTCCCGGTGCCTTGACTGATCAAATAGCCTTATGGTGTCTAATAAGACTTCAGAAGCCGGGTCTGAGGACGTATTATAAACTGTGCTTTTGTTTGTTAAAAAACCAGAAGATATTAGTAATGCTATTATAAGAAAAGGAATTACCCTGTTGACATTAGTCGTATACATGATGGATTAAGATACAAAATTTCTTCGAGGCGGGTAGGAAGAAAAATTTTTCTTATCTGTTATTTATCGTAATATTGCAATGAAACAATACGGCAATGGGGTTAACCAAATCCGAAATATTCAGCGACAAGCAGAACAAACTGGCCGGCATGATGAAGGCCCTGGCCCATCCTGCCCGGATCGCCATTATCCAGCACCTGATCAAAGCCAATGCCTGCATTTGCGGCGACCTGGTGGATGAGCTTGGACTGGCACAGCCCACGATCTCCCAGCATCTGAAAGAGCTGAAGAATGCCGGGTTGATCCAGGGGACTATCGAGGGCACCAGCGTGTGCTATTGTATCGAACCGAAAACATGGGCAAACTATCAGAAAGAGATCGGGGCTTTGTTTGCTGCCTACAAGGGCGGTGATAGCTGCTGCGGGTAAAATTTTTTGCTTCCATTGATCGTAATATCGCAATATAAAAATTAAAAAATGTCTGACAACAAGCGTAAAGTCCTCTTTGTCTGTATCCACAATTCAGCCCGGAGCCAGATGGCCGAGGCTTTCCTGAGAAAACATGGAGGGGATGTCTTTGAAGCTGAAAGCGCCGGCCTGGAGCCAGGTACGCTAAATCCCAATGTCGTGACAGTCATGAAGGAAATAGGTATCGACCTCACCGGCAAACCTACCCGATCTGTCTTTGACCTGTTCAAACAAGGGAAGAAATACGATGCTGTAATAACGGTCTGTGATAAAGAGGCTGCTGAACAGTGCCCTGTTTTTCCCGGTGATGTCAAAAGGATAGCATGGTCATTCAGGGACCCTTCCGGATTTAAAGGCAGCCGGGAGGAAGTGCTGGCGCATACCCGCGGCGTAAGGGACGAGATTGAACAGACCATTAAAGGTTTTATCCTCAAGGATCTTGTCCGTCAAAAGTACAGCGAAATCGCCGGCCAGGATAAGGAAACCAATCAGGCCTCCTGTTGCGGCTCCGGCTGCTGTTCAACGGAAGTCTATAACATCATGAGCGATGACTATGGCACGCTGGAAGGGTATAATCCCGATGCCGATCTGGGGCTCGGCTGCGGCTTGCCTACTCAATTCGCAAAGATCAAAAAGGGTGATGTGGTTATTGACCTGGGGTCGGGTGCCGGCAACGACTGTTTTATTGCCCGTGCCGGGACAGGGGAGACGGGTAAGGTGATAGGCATCGATTTTACCCCTGCTATGATCGATAAAGCACGGGAGAATGCCGAAAAGCTGGGCTTCAATAACGTTGAGTTCAGACAGGGAGATATCGAAGATATGCCGCTCACCAGCAATAAGGCGGATGTAGTGGTAAGCAATTGCGTGTTGAACCTTGTACCCAACAAGCACAAAGTATTCAGCGAAATACACCGGGTATTAAAGCCGGGTGGTCATTTCTCCATTTCGGATATTGTGCTGAATGGGGAATTGCCCGGTAAATGGAAGGAGGTAGCAGAGCTTTACGCCGGCTGTGTTTCGGGTGCGATACAAAGACATGAATATTTATCCATTATTGAAGAAGCAGGCTTTGTGAACATCGAGGTACAAAAAGAAAAAAAGATCATACTGCCGGATGATATATTGGACAATTATCTCAGCCCGGAAGAGGTGAAGGCTTACAGATCCGGCGACAGCCGTATTGAAAGCATTACGGTATATGCAGAAAAGCCGGCTAAGGACGAGAGGAACTGTTGCGAACCAGGGAGCAAATGCTGTTAACTGCGGCTGTCATGAAAAAGACGATAGCTGAATTCATCGGCACATTCGCCCTGGTGTTCTGCGGTACAGGCGCTGTTGTCATCGACCAGGAAACACATGGGGCTGTGACGCATGCAGGCATTGCCATGACATTCGGACTGATAGTAATGTGCATGGTCTATGCCCTGGGAAATATATCCGGCGCTCATTTGAACCCAGCCGTCAGCATAGCTTTTACCGTTGCAAAAAGATTTCCCCTGCGGCAGTTATTACCTTATATCGTCAGCCAGCTGGCGGGTGCGGTGGCAGCCAGCCTGGTGTTGAAAGCATTATTTCCTGCCAATACATTGTTGGGCGCTACCCTGCCGGCCGGGAGCGCCATGCAATCCTTTATATTAGAGTTCCTGCTGACCTTTTTTCTTATGCTGGTGATCATCCATGTGGCCACCGGCAGCAAAGAACAAGGCATGTTTGCAGGGCTGGCCATCGGATCCGTTGTTTTACTGGAAGCGATGTTTGCCGGCCCCGTCTGTGGTGCTTCTATGAACCCTGCCCGTTCTTTTGCGCCTGCCGTAGTTTCCGGACATCTTGAAAGCCTTTGGGTATACCTGGTCGCTACACCAATGGGTGCGGTAGCGGCCATACCCGTGTGGGAATTTTTTCAGGATCAATAAGCAGCCCGGATCCATTTCCTCTGTAAAAAGTTTTCTGCCACCGTCGTTTTTTTACAATTTCCTTTCATCCGGGACGGCTAATTTTGCTGCATAAGTTCAAAATCACCATAAGATGAAAATAGAACCGGATCACACGGCGGTACGCGTAGCTTTATGGAGAGCTTTGCATGTTCAGATAGACCCGCCGCCACATGTCCTTGAAGATGAGATAGGGTTCAGGCTCATAGCTCCCGGGGACGATTGGAGGGACAGACCTGACATGGACCCGGAAGGGACAAAGTATATGCGGGCATCCATCGTGGCCCGTGCACGCTTTATCGAAGACCTGGTAATGGAAGAGCTCGGTCATGGGGTCGGACAATATGTTATTCTCGGCGCCGGCCTGGACACTTTTTCCATACGCAGACAAGAGATGGCTGCCAGGCTAAAAATATTTGAGATCGACCAGCCTGCTACGCTGGCCTGGAAGAAGCAACGGATGATCGACCTTGGCTTTGGCATTCCGGCACCGCTGCGGTTCGTCCCGGTGGATTTCGAGACAGGACCGTCCTGGTGGGAAGAGCTCAACCGTGCGGGGTTTGATGCCGGTCAGCCTGCTGTCGTGGCATGCACGGGTGTTACCTTGTATCTCACCAGGGAGGCGATACTGGCTGCATTGCGACAGATAGCCGGATTTGCGCCAGGCTCAAAGCTTGCCATGACATTCATATTGCCGCCGGACCTCTTGGCGGCGGAAGAAAAACCCATGCTGAAGAAGGCGGAAAAAGGCGCCAGGTCGGCCGGCACGCCCTTTATCAGCTTTTTTAGTCCCGGGGATATGCTGACGCTTGCACGTGAGGCCGGGCTTAAAGATGTAAAGATCGTTTCAGGGCATGATCTTGCCCGGCGATATTTCAGCGGCAGGACTGATAGCCTTAGCCCCTCCAATGGAGAGCAATTCCTGGTGGCGGCAACATAGGTCCACGACGCATGTTATTCAAGGATACGCCGGAGATAATTCACCTGTCCGAGATGATAATAAGCGCCTCCAGCTGGTCTATGAGCTCTTTTCTTTCCACTCCCTTTTACCTGTAAAATAACCTGACACAATAATATATTGTCGGGCCTGAAAACTTTAGAAGCGGTTTCTATAAAATTGAAGGAATTTACATTTATATGAAAATAAGTGTATACACTTATCATGCCTGAAACTGCCCGAAAATCGCCATTCCCGGCAAATTTTTTTTTGGATTATGACCCGTAATCTCTTAGTGTTTGATCCTCAATTTTTGCAACCGATGGCAAATCAATGTAAGAATTTACAATTTTAAAAAAACATCATTTGTAGCCCCCTGAACACGAAAGTCAAAAAAATGTAATTCCAACACTTGTTAACGGATTGTAAATTCACTGATAATCGCATATACTGAATCGTTATATAATTTTCTACTCGCGCATAACCAAAGGCGTACGTATGAAAAAAAAATTTCAGAGCTAAATGGAAGCTAAATCGATTTGTCTCTATTTTTAACCACTCATTAACGATTCTTTAA
>DASZVM010000594.1:0-3550 GCA_035547295.1 Puia sp.
AACCTGTATCTTATCGATGATGTCCGGAGGCAGGTTGCGTGTCGCCATCTTGGGGTCGTCGCTAAAGAACCGCTTGCCGTTCACCAGCACCCGCTGGACCGTCTCCCCCTGTGCCGTGACAGTACCGCTCTTGTCCACCTGGATACCCGGCATCTTTTTCAACAGGTCCTCCGCCACCGCATTGGGTTTCGTAGCGAACATACCCGCATTATACTCCACCGTATCCTTTTTGATGCTGATAGGAGGCCGCTGAACGACCACCGCCTGCATCATATCATTGCTGCGCTGCATATATAATATGGACAGATCATGGTCCGGCTTCGCCGCATTGATGACAATGGTCCTCCGGATGGGGTCATACCCCTGGTAGGAGATCTCCAGGTGATAAGTCCCTGAATCCAGTCCCTTAAAAGCAAACGTCCCTTTCTTATCCGTGATGATAAAATCCGTATCGGTGGAGTCCCCGTTTGGAGGGGTAAGCGCAACCGTGGCGTTGCCCAGCACCTGCGACCCTCCCACGGTGTCTACGAGGGCGCCTTTTATGGAACCCTTAACCTTCCCCTGTGAAAATGAGCAAGTTGCATGAAAACACAAAGCTAACGTAACAAAGAGTACATATTTTGCCATAATATCTTATTTGAGCTGGGCGGTGTTTTCTCATGGACCTCAAAAATAGCAGGGGGTTTATTCCCCCGCAATAGGGGATATACCAATGGCAAAATAGGGGGCCGGCAGGATGAACCTGCCCGGCTTTATTGAATTTTTACCGGTGAATTTTAATCTGGCTTTAATCTTCCCGTTAGGAGAACAAATATTCCACATCCGCCTTTGTCAGACTCTTCACAAAACCATCGTCGTCGGCGATGAGGTCTTTGGCGAGAATACGTTTCTTTTCCTGCAGCTGCAGGATCTTATCCTCGATGGTATCCTTACAGATCATCCGGTAGGCAAAGATGTTCTTGGTCTGACCGATACGGTGGGTCCGGTCGATGGCCTGTTGTTCCACGGCAGGGTTCCACCATGGGTCCACAATATATACATAGTCCGCGGCCGTAAGGTTGAGACCCACGCCACCTGCTTTTAATGAGATAAGGAATACCCGGCAGGAATCATCCGTCTGGAAGCTTTGTATCGCCCGCTCCCTCTCTTGCGCCGAGGTGCTGCCGTCAAAATATTCGAATTTGATGTCCAGCTCCTTCAGCCTTTCGCGGATCAGACCCAGCATGCCCAGGAACTGGGAGAAGATAAGGGCCTTGTGGTCCCCGATGTTCTCCGTGATCTCCCGCGCCAGCTCATCCAGCTTGATGGAATGATTGGGATAACGGTCCTGTTCGTTGAGGATCGCCGGCGAATCGCATATCTGCCGCAGCTTCATCAACCCTTGCAGGATAGTGAGCTGGCTTCGCTGGATGCCCTGCGTTTCTATCGTACCAAGGATCTTATCCCGGTAGTCGTTCCGGTAAGCATCGTACACTTTCCGTTGTTCGTCCTCCATTTCGCAGAAAAGGATGGTCTCCGTCTTTTCGGGCAGGTCCTTGGCCACCTGCTCCTTCGTCCGCCGGAGGATGAACGGATAGAGCAGCTTCCGCAAATGGTCCTTCCTGTCCTGCTCCCCAAACTTGTCGATGGGCACGGCAAACTCCTGCCGGAAGAACTCGATGCTGCCCAGCATCCCCGGATTGAGGAAGTTCATCTGGGCGAATATGTCGAACGTATTGTTCTGCAGCGGAGTACCGCTCATACACAGCCGGTGCTTTGCATGCAGGAGACAAGCCGCCTTCGTCACCTTGCTGCCCGGGTTCTTGATCGCCTGCGACTCATCCAGCACAGCATAATCAAAAGGCAGCTCCAGCAGCAGCTTGATATCGCTGCGCAGCGTTCCATAGGTCGTGATGATGACATTGTACTCGCTCAAAGCCTGCTTGTTGCGGGTACGGTCGCCCCCATGGTGGATATGATAGGTCAATGCCGGTGTGAACTTCTTTATTTCATTCTCCCAGTTGAACATCAGCGTGGTGGGGCAAACCACCAGCGCGCTGAGCCGGCCATTGACGTCCTTGAAATGGTGCAGAAAGGACAGCGCCTGTATCGTCTTACCAAGACCCATGTCATCGGCCAGGATGCCGCCCCAATTCACTTCCTGCAGATAGTTCAGCCAATGGAACCCATGCACCTGGTACGGTCTGAGGATGGGCTCCAGGTGTGACGGCGCAGGGATCTCCTTGATACGGTTGAACTCCCGCAGCTGCTCGTATTTCTCCTCCAGCCGGATGATCAGCTCCTCTTCATTCCGGTTGTCATAGAGCTCATCGATGACGCTCATATGATATTTCGAGAGCCGCAGCTGGTTACGCTGACCCTCGCCGACCCGGAATAACAGGGAGTATTTCTTGATCCATTCTTCCGGAAGGACCCCCAGGGTGCCATCGTCGAGAGGGACGAATTGCTGGCGGTTGGCCAGGGCCTTCTTGACATCCGCGATGGTCACTTTCTGATCCCCGAATACGATGTCCACACGCGCGTCAAACCAGTCCGTATTGCTGCTGATATGTATCTTGGTCTGCGGTTTGGCAGTGTTGAACCGGAAATTTTTGAGCGCCTCAAAACCATATACCGGCACTTTCATTTCCTCCATGGCATCCACAAAAAGAAAGAACCAGTTGTTCTTTAACACATCCGCGCCCTTGAGAGCCAGGCTATGGGCGCTTTCCGGGTGGAGGAACTGGGAGTGAAGGGATTCCAGCTTACGGAAGAACTGCAGCTCGGCTTCCCTGTTCCTGTGTACGATGAGCACCTGGCTGCCGTCAGGTACGATGATCTCGTCCTTTCCGCCGGGCCGCGTCTCGAATCCCTTGTAGGAGAACAACGGCTGGAATACCAGGTAATCGCCCTTCTCCTGCAACAGCAGTTTCTTATCGGGCTCGCCATCCTTCACTTCCTTTACAAGGGTATTGTCGAAATCCACATGATAGTCCCGCGTCAGAGGAAGGACAAACTCTCTTAGCTGTCCGGGCCAGTCACCGGCGCCGATGACCCATTTTTCTTTCCCCGAGAACTTTTCCACAAGGGCAATGTCCTCGGGTCTGCTCCAACAGTACAGGTTATTGTTATAGAAAAATAAAAGGCTGCTGTTACATTCATTTTGAGAAAGCTCTACGGGCTGGCCGTTGATCTTTACAAAGCAGGTGAGCTCAAAGCCGTCCTTTTCCGGGGATACGCTAAAGAAAGGCGTGATGGAATCCCCCGAAAGTCCGATGGGCTGGAGATTGGTCGTCTTAAACGGCTTGTGCCCGTTGAGATAAAAAACAAAAGGGTTGGCATTCACTTCTGCAAACAGCTTCTTCAGCTTCGGATGCAGGTACTCTACCATCAGCTTTTTTGTTTCTTCCGGCAGATCGTCCTCTTCATGATGGATGATATTCTCCCAGATACCGCTGAAAGGGGAATTGCGGTTGAGATATTTGCTGATCTCCGGCCCCTGCATCTTGCGGAGGGAGGGTATCAGCTGTTTGTCAAGGTCAGAGAAGGGGTCCGTGTTTACAAACTTGCT
>DASZVM010000595.1:0-3163 GCA_035547295.1 Puia sp.
AAGGAGCGCCAGGCAAAACGGGGTTTGTCAAATATGTGACAGCAGGGGATGGAATTCTCACCGGTGATCAGCTGACGCAGGGTCTGGATGGCATAAAAGACCCCTGCGGGGGTTGCCGCGCGGACCTGGATCTTATCTCCATCAACGGTGAGGTCATACCCTTCTTTACCCTGGCGGGCGGTGAGGGTAGCGTCTACGGTGAGGATGATGGCGTTTTTTGTTTGCTGTGGTTTGTAAGGGCGGGCAGCTACCTGCAGATGATGCTCTTTGTTCAATGCTTCGATGAAAAAGTCTGCTTCCTGCCGGCAATTGGCGGCATAGAGGACCTTTGTGGACGAGGTTATGGCAAAAGTCCCGGACTTTGTTTCTACCTGTAATGGATAGGGAATAATGTCGAGGGCAAGCGCATATTGGGTGCAGATGATGGATATAGCCAAAAGGCCTATGTGTTGTAATCTTCTCATAGGGCTCTAAGGTGCTATATTTTTTTATTGGATGGGCGGACAAACGTTTGCGTTAAATTCACCGCTATTTCCAGCCGGCGGTAATTTACAGAAATGTATCATATCCGGACAAATGTGGTCTGATTGCGTACGGCCATTCGTGTTGTCAGCGGAGTTTAACGCCTATTTGCCAATAAATTATAAGCTTGGCATCCCTTATGTTAAAGTATATTCAAATCAACTGCGCAATGTTCAGGAACAACCTCAAAATAGCCTGGCGGAGCCTTCTGAAGGACCGCCAATCCACCCTTCTCAATCTCATCGGTCTGTCGACGGGACTTACCTGCGCTTTATTGATCTATTTATGGGTCACCGACGAGCTGAGCTTTGACAGATGGCATGGCAGGGATACACAGCTGTATCAGTTGATGGAACGAAGAGTATTTTTCGGCGAGGAAAGCATCACTGAAGAATCATCGGGACTGCTGGCGGCGACAGTGGCCAAAGAAATGCCTGAAGTGACCTATGCCGCGACGGTGATACCCAGCGCCTGGTTTCCTAAATTCACCCTGTCCACGGAGGAAAAAACCATCAAGGCTGCAGGCCAGTATGTCGGCACTGAATACTTCGATATATTCCCCTTCCCTCTTCTGGCAGGCAATAAAGATCAGGTCCTGGCAGACAAACATTCCATCGCGATCTCCGAAGACCTGGCAAGAGAATTATTCAATTCCGTCGCAAATGCGATCGGCAAGTCCCTCCGGCTGGAGCATGACAAGGTGTTTCGGGTATCCGGCGTGTTCCAGCGTCTGCCTGTACACAGCACCGAGAAATTCGATTTTTTGATGTCCTTTGAATATTACCGGGATATCATGACCTGGGTAAAGGAATGGGGCAATACGGGTCCGCACAACTATATACTGGTGAAGAAAGGCACGGATATCACGGCCTTTAATAAAAAACTGGCGGGCATCGTCACGCGGAACAGCGGGGACTCGCTGCGAAAAGTCTTTGCATTCCCTTATTCCGACACCTATCTCTACAGCAGTGTGGGGCCTGTCGGAAAGACCGGCGGCCGTATAGAATATGTCCGGCTGTTCTCCCTGATCGCCGTTTTTATCCTCGTGATCGCCTGTATCAATTTTATGAATCTTTCCACGGCCAAGGCGGCCAGGAGACTAAAAGAAGTGGGGATCAAAAAAGTGGTCGGAGCGGGCAGAAGACAACTGGTTTACCAGTTCCTGTCCGAATCCATGCTGCTGGCCGTCATTGCCATGATCTTCGCCTTTTTGCTGACAGCGCTTTTTATGCCTGCCTTCAATCACCTGACGGGCAAACAGCTGTCCCTGCACATCGACCTACGTCTGCTGACGGCGGTCCTGACTATTATTTTGATCACAGGTGTCCTTTCAGGCAGCTACCCGGCGTTCTATCTTTCCGGCTTTAATCCCATCGCTGTACTGAAGGGTAAGCTATCTTCATCCCTGGGAGAGGTCTTTATCCGCAAGGGCCTGGTGGTCCTTCAATTCACCCTGTCTATGATCTTTATTGTGGCTGTCGCGGTGGTTTACCGGCAGATGAGATATATCCAAACGAAGAACCTGGGGTATAACAAGGACCATGTGATCGTGTTCAATTCAGAGGGGAAGCTATATGGCAACCAGGAAACGTTTATTGCCGGGCTCAAGCGTTTACCCGGCGTTGTGGATGCGACAGGTACATCACATGGTCTGACAGGTCACAATTTCGCCACGGGTGGTCTGAATTGGGAAGGGATGGACCGGGACCCGAAAAAAAACCCCTTTTTCGAGGTCGCTTCCGTCGGGTACGATTTTATCCATACCATGGGCATATCCATAAAGGCTGGCAGAGGTTTCTCAAGGGACTATAAGGACGAAGGGACCAAGATCATTTTGAATGAGGCCTCAGCAAAGCTCATGGGTTTCAAGGACCCCGTGGGCAGGTCCATAAGCATGTGGGGGAACAAATGGCAGATAATCGGCGTGATCAGGGACTTCCATTTTGAAAGCCTTCATGAGGAAGTAAAACCGATGCTGCTGAACCTGCGTACCAGCGACTCCAATTATTCGTACAGGATCATGGCACGGATACAGGCCGGCAGGGAATCGGAGGTCATTGCGCGGATAAGGGCGTTTTATCAATCCTTCAACCCCGGGTTCGTGTTCGACTACCATTTCCTGGACGAGGCTTTTCAGTTTCAGTATGAGTCAGAAAAACGCGTAGAGGCCTTATCCAAATACTTTGCCGTGCTGGCCATCCTCATTTCCTGTCTGGGGCTCTTTGGGCTGGCGGCTTTTACCGCCCAGCGCAGGCAGAAGGAGATCGGCATCCGCAAGGTCGTTGGCGCTTCCGCAGGACAAATAGCCCTCATGCTGTCCGTAGGCTTTCTGCGATTGGTCGGGCTGGCCATATTGATCGCCTTCCCCCTGGCCTGGTGGATCATGGGCCGGTGGCTGCATTCCTTTGCCTACAGGGTCGACCTGAGTCCGGGCATATTTGTGCTGGCGGGCGCGTCCGTCATTTTTATCGCTCTGCTGACGGTGAGCTTCCAGTCCGTCCGGGCTGCGATGGCCAGCCCTGTGAGGAACCTGAAGGCGGAGTAAGATAATATCTGTATGCATTATAAGCGATGGGTATCCCGAATATGACCCCAAAGATCACCCAGTCAATGAAGGACCTGGCAACGCTGAATTGCCATC
>DASZVM010000596.1:0-2437 GCA_035547295.1 Puia sp.
CTTCTCGCATTTGAGCCCCCTGCAGACAGAGAAAGTAAAAGCGTTATTGACGGCGGAGAAACAGAACAAAGGGATCCTGATAACAGATCACCTGTACAGGGATATCCTCGATATTTCAGACAAGCTGTATGTCCTCTCGGATGGCAGGACCCGGCCTGCCCGGGGGACGGAAGACCTCGAAAGCTTCGGTTACATCCTGGCCTCCTGATCTACGGATGTTTTAAATAGCTGTAGGGAATATTTGTAAAGACGCCGGAGGTAATATTTGCCGAGTCTGTCACAACACCCGTAGAGTCGATGACAAGAAGCTTGGCCGTAAAGCTGAAAGTGCCCGAGATCCTTTTATTCACTCCGTCGCTGGCCGTGACGCTAGCCGAACCTATGACAGCCGGACCTTGCTGCTGCCAGGTGACATTGGGTCCATACCCGATCCTGTTGTAACCATATGCAAATGCAGATGCATTCCCCCAGCTATCCAGCGGATATTGCTGCACCGACATCGTGCTGTCATTCGAGGTTGCAGAGGTATCCCGCAGACTGATGGCTATCGCCCGGTTGGACGTATAGCCCGTAATGGTCATGACCCTGGTATGGTTGCGATGATCCCCCACCAGAAAGGCCGAGATAGAATCCGTCCGCCAGACCACTCCATCGACAGTGGCGGAAAAGACCCCGGTGGAATCGCTCATCGCATTGATGCCATTCAGGTTTTCTTTCCGGCAGGACAGCAGCCCGTACAGGAAGCACAGGAGCAAAAGGCCCTGTAGCCATATCTTTTTTGTTGCCATATCTTACGGTACGCACAATTCCACGGACCAGTTGCTTTCAGCCTTCCCGGATGAATCCTCCACCCCGGAGAACCGTCTAACACTTTCCCCTTGGCCATCCGTTACAACCACCTTATTTTCGACACTGGATGAGGTAACCAACCACGTCACCCATACTTGCCAATCATCCATTCCAAGCCATTCAATTATGCTGAAATATTTTCACAGATCCTTCATTTTCATAGTCCTGTGCGCTATCCTGGCTGGAAATGCCATCGCTCAGCCCGCCGTCATAGGCTATTATGCCGGCAGAAGCACGGCCCTGGACAGCTTCGCCACCAGTAAGCTCACCCACATCCTGTTCAGCTTTTGCCACCTCGACGGCAATCGGCTTTTTGTCAATAGCGCAAGGGATACCGCCACCATCCGGCACATGGTAGAGCTAAAAAATAAGAACCCCCGGTTCAAAGTGATCCTTTCCCTGGGCGGCTGGGGCGGCTGCCGCACCTGTCCCCTGGTCTTCGCCACCCGTAGAGGCCGTAATGAATTTGTCAGCTCCGTAAAGGAACTGACCGACTATTTCCACACGGACGGCATCGACCTGGATTGGGAATATCCAGCGCTTGCTAACGTTCCCGGGTATCCGTACACGCCGGAGGACAAAGATCACTTCACCCTCCTGATCAAACGGCTGCGTAAAAAGCTGGATAAGACCAGCGAGATCAGCTTCGCCGCCGGTGGATTTACAAAATACCTCGCCACCTCCATCGACTGGAAAAAGGTCGCCCCGCGGGTGAATTACATCAACCTCATGACCTACGATCTGATCAGCGGCTATGACACGGTCTCCGGACACCATACCCCCCTTTATTCCACCCCGCAGCAGGAGGAATCCACCGATCATGCCGTACGTTATCTTCGGTCCATCGGCGTCCCCGCCTCCAAGCTGGCCATCGGCGTCGCTTTCTATGCCCGTATATTCGAGAATGTGGACAGTGTCAACGATGGCCTTTATCGCCCAGGCCGTTTTAAAAGAGGCGTGTCCTATCGTGATCAGGCCACCGTCCTGTCAAAAGACAGCGGTTATGTATTTCATTGGGACCCCGTTGCGCAGGCGCCCTATATGTATAATGCCCGGCAAAAACTCTTCGTTACCTTTGACGATACCCTGTCCGTCCGGCTAAAGACCCGGTATGCTATGGATCAGCACCTGGGAGGTATCATGTTCTGGCAGCTGCCGGAAGATAAATTCACGGACGGATTATTGGACGTCATCGATAATACAAAAAAAGAATGGTTAACAACATCAGCAAAAGGGCAATAACGCTCATTTTCTTTGCCGCCTGCCTTTGTTCCTGTCATTCCTCCAGAAAGCTCGTCTCTTCCCCTGTAGCCGTCCAGATCCCGGATTCGCTGCCCCCTTTACCAGCTTCAGAGATCGATATCCCCCTGAAAGTCGCGGGACGCCCCCTCATGCTGATAGCCGACACCATCGTCCCAAAAGAATTCACTTCCGAAGGATGGCCCTCCTATCTGCAGACCTCCTGCGAGTTCAGGTACAAATACCGTTTTGTACGCAGCGGTTTCAATATCAGCTGCACCAACAATAAAATATCCCTGCAGATGGGTGGCAGCTACCAGGTAGCAGGCGGCCGTTGTCTGTGTGCCCT
>DASZVM010000597.1:0-10979 GCA_035547295.1 Puia sp.
TATCCCTTTCCCCAAGAAAAAGGGCCAGCCCATTACTTTTACGGAATGCGTGGGCAACTATTCCGGTCCGGACGGCAGGTACAATCTCACCCCCGATCACAAGAACCCCGGTTCCCAGCTGAACTGGACAGGTCATGCGCCGGATAATGTCCAGGCTTTGCTGGCCAACGAACACCAGTGCTTTACCTTCAAGCAGGCGACGGAGCTCATGCGCCGTTTGCGCAGCGTCAACCCCGAGCTGAGCGGTGTTTTCCCTTTTACCATTTTATTTTACAACTGGCATACGATACACGATTTCGTGGATATGGACCCCAAGCCTGTCACCCGGCAGGCCAGGCTATCGTATTCTCCCGTTCTTGTCAGCTGGGAGAACTGGACTACCCAGCTGTATGCCGGCGCTACCTTCCGGCCCGTGCTTCACATCGTCAATGATGCGGATGATTTTTCAGACCTGGAAGGCGCCACGTTTGTTTACCAGGTGCTGGATGAGACGAAAAGCGTCCTGTTGTCGGACAGTTTCAAGCTGCCCCGTATCGCCTATTATGGTGCTTACAGCAAGCAGCTGTCCGTTGCTTTACCGGCGGATCTGCCCATCGGTCATTATCAGCTGGCCGGCCGGGTCGTTCAAAACGGGCGTGTGATCTCCGAGAACTATTCGCGTTTGTTTGTTGCCGGTGGTATGTTTGTTTCTGCCGCGGACAAGCCGAAAAGAAAAGTATTGCTCTATGAGGACCGGGAGGGGACGGGCGCTTCTTTCAGGAACCTGGCCATCCCTTTTACCAGGATCAGGTCCTTTGCATCGCTGTCCCCCGGCGACCTGGTGGTCATTGGCGAGAACAGCGCGGATGCGGGCCTCGTGCAGGAAGCTGCTGCCCTTAAACAATTCGTCGCCGCAGGAGGCCGTCTGTTATGTCTGCGGCAGGATCCTTCGCTCCTGCCGAACCTCAATGCCGTATTGAGCAGCCCCGTCAAAAATGTGACGATGGACCTGGACATCTCCGCCTATCCGCCTCCGGCCCGCCCTTCCCGCAACGGTTATTATGTCAACCCTGAAAGGGACGGTCATCCTGTCTTTGACGGCATCGACAGGGAAGAATTAAAAGTATGGTCCGATTATACAGGCTGGAAAGAGTCGGATAAGAAAGGGTTTCCTGCCATCTATCCCGTGACGGACGGTTTTGTGCCCGCGGATAAAAAGGATATGGGGCATATCAGTGTGCTGGGGGACTACGGTCCCGGTCTCGAAGGGATGGCCATTGCCGAATTCTTCGATGGGGCAGGAAGCGTCCTTCTCTGCGGTATGGACCTTGCTTCCCGCAAGGGGCTGGATCCCGTGGCGGACAGGCTGCTGGCCAATCTCGCGGGTTATATGGGTGACAAGGATGTCCATGCGCCTGATGTGCTGGTGACCGCGCCCATCATCTGGGGGGACTATGCTTCCGAGAAAGGCATCCTCACAGGCATCAACAGCGGGCTCCTGTTGAATCCCCGGCCCCGTCTGACCGGCCTCTACAGCACACAAAAGATCGTCGTGACAAAAGATGGTCATGAGCTGGCAGGCGGATCGCGCAGCGGTTTTAATACCAAGCCGGGCATACAATATGTTCCCTATGGCAGGAGGCCGTTCGGTCCCTATGTATTCAGGGGTTTCGGGGATGTTGCCGAACCCGTCGATCCCGGTGACAGCATAGGGGAAGGAACATTCTATTGCCGCGTGCCCGGTGACAGGACCAATGCTGCTACCCTCGCCTGGAATTCTTCGGGTGAGCCGCTGGTGCTCCGGATCCGTGTCAACGACAGGGAAGTGACCCGCCGGCTGGCAGCGGGTGAAAAGACTACCGTGGATTGTCCCGTGACGGATACCCATATAAAAATGACCTTTACAGGCGACAGGAGACTGGTGCTGCTGCAAACGGCATTTACCCGGCGTCCATCCGCACATGTCAGGCTGCCGGCTGTTTTTGGCGATCATATGGTGCTGCAGCAGCGGACAAAGGTCCCCTTCTGGGGTTGGGCGGACCCGGGTGAAAAGCTCACCATCCGTGTGGGGTGGGAAAAGACCGTCACGGAAGCTCAGGCAGACGCTGAGGGGAAATGGAAGGTTATGATACAGACGCCGGCGGCCGGAGGTCCTTATACCATCGACGTGAAGGGCGCCGACAGCATCCACCTGCAGGATGTGCTGGTAGGAGAAGTATGGCTTTGCTCCGGTCAGTCCAATATGGTATTCTCGTTGAAGTCCAGTGCAAATGCGCAGCAGGAGATAGCACAGGCGAACTTTCCGGCGATACGTTACTTCAGCGTTACCCGTCAATATGCCGATGATACATTCGACGACTTGCCCGGTGCGGTATGGGAAAGCACCACGCCCGCGACGGCCCCTTCTTTTTCCGCGGTGGCTTATTTCTTTGCAAAAAAGCTGCATCAACAGCTGCATGTGCCTGTCGGCATTGTTTATTCCGCCTGGGGCGGGACGCCTGCCGAAGCCTGGACGCCGGAGTCCGTGTTGAAAGCGGATACCGTCCTTGACCGCTACAATGACCGCTGGCGCACCATACAAACGCATGTAGGGAAAGATTCCGCGGCGTATCATGCCGCCCTTGCGAAATGGGATAGTACGAAGACCGGTAAAAAGCCGCAGGAACCGCAGACGCTTTATTATTATAAACGTCCCTGGCGTGAGCCGGGTGTCCTCTTCAACGGCATGATCGACCCAGTGATCCCTTTTGCCATCAAAGGGGCGTTGTGGTACCAGGGCGAGTCGAATGTCAATTATGCCGGCGAATATTATCGCCTGCTGACCGCAATGATCGACAGCTGGCGTCAGCGGTGGGGGACGAAGGAGCATCCCTACAACTTCCCTTTTTATGTGGTGCAGATCGCCGCCTATGGTTACAATTCACTTGACGACGCAGCCCGTCTGCGTGAAGCGGAGTACCAGGTGATGCGGACGATACCCAATACAGGCATGGCTGTCACGGCCGACCTTGGCGATATGAACAACATCCATTATACCCGGAAAAAGGAAGTGGGTGACCGGTTGGCGCTGATCGCGCTTGCCCGGGACTATGGAGAAAAGAAGGTGGTGTATAAGGGGCCGGAGGCCAGGAAGGCCGGCGTGGAGAATGGAAAAGTGAGCGTAGTGTTTGAACCTTCGCCGGCAAAGCTTTCGGCTCCGGATCAGCCCGCATCGGTGCAATCTTCCGGCCGTTCAGACGTAAAAGGTTTTGAATTGGGGTACCGGGCGCCATCGGGCGATTCTTTGATATTCGTACCTGCCGAAGCTGCGATCAAGGGGAAAAGGGTTATCGTATGGAGTGACCGGGTGAAGGACCCGGTGGAAGTCCGCTATGCGTGGTTGTTGGTGGGAGAAGCGAATTTGTATGATAACACCGGGCTGCCGGCCTTTCCTTTCCGGATGAAAATATCCGGCCGGCAATAAATTTTTTGCTATGAAGCATATCCTGATACTGTTTGCCGCATCCTTTTTGCTGAACGCGCCGTTGCATGCGCAGGAGAAGAACCTTGCCCTGCATATGCCTGTGTATGCCAATTCCGCGAACGGCCGGTATCCTGCCGCCAATGTGACGGATGGCAGGATCACGCGCGAGTCGAAATGGATGTCCGGTAATGTGCAGCCTCCCCATATCCTCGAGATCAATCTTCGGAAGTATTGCAATATAAGCCGTGTCATCGTCCATACGGGCATACCTGAGGGGGAACGCACGTCCGCCGAGTCGGCCCAGGCCGCCGGTTTCTGGTCAGCCAAGAATTTCAAGCTGCAATATTGGGATGACGCCAACTGGACGGATATACCGAATACGGAGGTCCATGAGAACAGGCTGACGGATGTACCGTACCGTTTTTCTCCTGCCATCAATACTTTCAAGCTGCGATTCGTCTGTGATGACGGCGAGCCCATCAGCATCATGGAGATAGAAGTTTTCGGGACGCCTACGGGGAATATGGCGCCCGCCGGCGGGGCCGGCGCATCCGACCTGGAAAAGAAGTCTCAAAGAACGGCTGACCAGGATGTCGTCATCCGGGTAGCAGACAGCATAACGGGAAAGACCATGCGTTATGTAGCCTATAACCAGGGCTACTATGTACCCGGCAGCAACGCCTCCGGCTGGCTGGAATATGCCGGTGTGAACAGTCTGCGCATCTGGACCACGCTGGATTCCTATGTGCCGGCTTCCGCGGTACAGGTGGATGAGAGTATCAAGACCGTGGCGGAGTTTGACAAACGCAAAGACCAGCTGCGGGCGGACCCTGAGCATAACCCCTTTCTGAAATGGGATGAGCTGCTGCCGATATATGAGCGTCCAGAAGAAGGCGCTACCACCAATGCCATGATCCTGCATTATGTTTTCACCGAATTAAAAAGACTGAACATCGACCCCGTGATACAGGTGGGCAGCAGGGATTTTGACAGCACCTGGAGCAATAAATGGAAGCAATGGCAACGCTATTACGCCCTGGCCTATTATGCCGCCAGGACGGGAGATGTGACCATGTACGCCATGCAGAATGAGCCCAACCACAAGAATTCGGGACCCATGAAGCTGGATCAATGGATCGGCGGCATGCAGATCGTCTCCGATGCGCTCACCTGCGCCATCGAGGATGTCGATAAGCGTTACGGGAAACACCTGCAGGCAAGGATGGTAGGTCCCGTGACGGCCGGCAATAACAGGGAATGGTGGACGGCCGTAGCCAGGAATGTCCGGACGGACTATCACGGCAGACCCATCGATCATGATCTGCTGGGCATATTTTCGACGCACTCTTACAACTCGCCGGCCGCGGGGTATCTCCACCGGGTGGAAGATATCCGGAAGATACTCGCCGAAAACCAGCCGGGCGGCAAGCCCCTGCCCATTGTCTATACGGAAATAGGGCGCTGGATGAACGCCTATCTCATCGACAAGGAGGAAACTATGGATGACCCTTCCCTGTTTACGGAATGGGCGGGTATCTATACCAATAATACGTTGAACGGGGCTTATGGCATGTGGGCTTTCAAGTTCTCCAACACCACCTCTTCCGTGTATCCGCTGGGCATCAAGTCCGGTCATCACTTTACCTGGCAAGGCAAGCGTATCGTCGAGGATGCGTATACCGATCTTGCAAAGGGCCGGCGCGTAAAGGCCAGCAGCCAGTCAACGGATTGGCCGGCAGGCAATGTCACCGATGGTGATAAATCCGATCGTTCGGCCTGGCATTCGGATAGCGTTTCGGCGGAGAAGTGGCTGGAGATCGACCTGGGCGGAACAAAGGCCCTGGGCAGCGCCGTCGTATATACGGGCTCGGCGCATGGCGTGTACACCAGTCCTGACAGGGTGAAGAATTATAGCCTGCAATATTTTTCGAATGGCGCCTGGAAAGACATCCCCGGTTTTACATTGAAAGGCAACAAGTACGCCCAGGTGTTCGGGATCTTTAAAGAACCCGTCACTACTGACCGGGTGCGCTTTTTTTCCAATGACCCCGGTGTCATCAAAGTAAGGGAGATCAAGGTCTTTGCCAAAGGGGACGGTCCCGCGGAAGGGCAGGCCGACTATGATATTTCCGGGATCCAGCGGACAGGGGAAGTGGTCCGTCTGTTTGCAAAGGGTTTTAAGGACGAACGTCCTTTATATGCTACCCATGCGTCCGTGGAGGATGCTAACCTGGACGCGCTGACCTCTTATGATGAAAAGAGCGGTAACTATTATGTCTGGCTTGTTCAGCGTGGCGGATACAAGGATAGGATCAAGGTGGATATCGGGAGTTTGTCTGTCGCGGCTGGTACGCCGGTGACGGTGGAATGCGTAGGACCGGATGTGTATGGCGAGGTAACTGATGTGAAGGTCGTTGGGACGGATAAAAAGGTGGATATCGTCTTGCGTCCTCAGACCGTCATGCTGCTGACGATACCTTCCGGTCATCTGAAAAAGGCCGTCGTGCCGGCGGTGGCCGATGCCACCGTCACGGACGGGAAGGACGCGGGTGTCAATGCGGGCAGATCGAAGCAGCTGCGTGTAGCGCTGGATGCCTCCAGGCCGGGGAATAATAAGGTCAGCTATATAAGGTTCGATCTTACCGGCGGGAATATTGCCCGTGCTTCCTGTATCCTTTTGAAGGTATACGGGTCCAATATAACGGATACGGCTGTCTTCCGTTTTCATGTCTTTGGCATGCCCGCCAACCAATGGTCACAGGAAAAGATCACCTGGAGGACGGCGCCGCAGCTGGATGCCAAAGAGGCGCTGATCAGGGAAGTGGGGCAGAAGGCGTTTGTGGCAGGTGAACTGGCGATGGATCATACGGCGCGGGTACATTACCTGGATGTAACGGACCTGGTGAAAAAACATGGCGGTCAGTCTATCACTTTTGCCCTCGTGCGCGAGACACGGCAGCTGGGTGATGACGTGGACAAAGGACGGACGGTGGTCATCGATGCGTTGGAGGGAGGGCATCCGCCTGCCCTGGAGTACTGGTATAGCGATGATGCCGCCACTTACTATATCAACAGCCGCTGGGGCAATGATGCCAATTCCGGCAGGTCCATGGACGACCCCTGGCAAAGCTGCCGGCCCCTGGAGCAAAGGAGCTTCCGGCCCGGCGACAGCATCCTGTTCGCAAAAGGTACCTCCTATACGGGAGGTTTTGTTTTTAATAGCTCAGGCACCGCGGGCAAACCCATCGTATTTTCCAGCTACAGCGCGAGCGCTGCCCTTGTCCGGAATACACCCCGTGAAAAGCTGGCGGATGCGTTCCTGAAATACGGCGCCGGTCCCTTGCCGTCCTTTACGAATCCCGACTGGCATATCCTTAATGGGAACATTTTTCGTGTCGAAGGAAATTACATTGTCATCGACGGGCTCTATTTTCACGACAATACCAACCCGCCCGGCTCCGATCACATCAACAAGAATGTACAAAAAATGGGCGCCGTCTACCTGGCCCTGGGTACCCATCATAATATCATACGTCATTGCGAATTCTTTCATTCGCCCGTTGCTGTCAAAATAAAAGGGTCCTATAACCTCGTCACGGGAAATTATTTTCATGACGCCACCGATACCCTTGCCCATAGCTGGGGTCCTATTGCCATTATGGTGGTAAAGCCCCACAATGAGATCTGCTATAACAGGATCGTGAACTACGGGTCTTATGGCGGTCCCTACGGATCGGACGGGGGTGTCGTGGAATTCGACGGCGTTGACGACGATTTTGACGGAAGGGACCTCGACATCCATCACAATGTCTCCATCAATAACCATGGTTTTTTGGAGCTGGCCGGCAGGAATGTGGATAGCGTCACCATCGCTTCCAATATCAGCGACGACACCAACCAGTTCATCGGAGGCGGCTCGATGAGGAATATCTTTGTTTACAATAATACCGTTGTCCGGCTGAGAGAGCCAAACGTCGATCGTTACGTATTCTGGACCTTCCGGCCCGACAGCTGTCGCATGCACATACACAATAATATCTTTGTTCTTTCTCCGGATATCAAAGTGTATGGACCGGTGGTGAAGGCTAAGGGCCATGTCCGTTCTTTTGTAGGTAACCAGCCCCATGACCATAACCTTTATTTTTCGGCGGGCGATCCGGATCCCCTGGGGATACCTCCCGGCAAGGGGGATATCGTGGCCGACCCGATGTTCAGGGACTATGACGCCGGCGATTTCCGGCTGAAAGCGAACAGCCCTGCCCGTTTGAAGAATATGGGGGCCGTGAATAATTATGGTAATTATAATTGTAAATAACATGCATATGAGACAAAAAATATCCAGGGAACGATTTATAAAACATTGCACGGCCGCTGCGGGCAGCATGCTGTTGCCATGGGGTGGTGCGATGGCGGCAGGTTTGTCGCAGATGGGAGATATTCAAAATGGGGCGTCAGGGTCCGCTCCGTTGCCGGAGGGCATATGGCGCGGCTCGTGGGTGCGGCAAAATAAAGAAGAGCCGGGCGATCTGCTGCTGGCGGGCGAAGGCCAGGGATGCCACCTGGTAGTAGGTCCGCAGGCGGCGACAGCCGTTCAACAGGCCGCCCGTTTCCTGGCGGCCGATATACAAAAGATCAGCGGCTATCTGCCGCCCATTGATACAGCACCCGCGGCGGGGAAGGTGAATATCCGCCTGGTCACTTTGGGGACGGATGAACTTCCCGCCGGCATTGCGCCCAACGGCTGGGAGAAGCAGCCGGAGGCCTTTCGCATCGTCACCCTGGGTGAAGACCTCTGGCTGGCCGGCGCCGACTTCAGGGGTACTGCCTTTGCCGTCTATACCCTGGCGGAAAGGCTGGGTATCGATCCCCTATACTGGTGGACAGGCTATACTCCTCAACGATTTGCCCGGCTGGTGTTAAAGAAGACGGACTACCGGGCGGATCCACCCGTCTTCCGCTATCGTGGTTTCTTTCATGATGACGAAGATATCCTTCAGCGACCCTTTGAAGACACCGGCTATCCCCTGCGTTTCGGGGATGTTCCCCTGGAATGGTACCGGCGTTTTTTCGAGACGGCCCTCCGTTTGCGCATGAATATGGTGGCGCCCTATACGCGTGTGCATCGCCGCGAGGAAGTGCAGCGCTGCGCCAGTGACTGGGGCCTGTATTATACCTCTCATCACTATGATATATTGCTTTCCAACCCGTTCGGTATCCTGCGGTTTAACCTGGCAGAGAAGAGAAAGGTCGATCCCGCCTGGAATTGGTTCGGCAATCGCAAAGGCATGATCGACTACTGGAAGGGCGGGGTAGAGGAGAACATGGAATTAAATGCCATCTGGCCCGTGGGAATGCGCGGCACGGATGATCATGCGTACGCTTTTCCGCCCGGCACGAGCCCGTTGGAGCAGGCAAAGACCTTTCGGGAAGTATTGGATACGCAGGTGCGATTGGTGACAGAGGCGCTGCCCGCGGGTCATCAACCGCTGTTCCATTTTACGCTGTATACGGAAATGCTGGAGCAATACCTGCATAACAGGGAAGCCTTCGATGTGCCCGAGAACGTGATCATCGTATGGCCGGACGACAACAATGGCCTGATGCGCCAGCTGCCTGCGGAAAAAGGGAAATGGAAACACGGCGTCTACTATCATCTTGCTTACCTGGGAGGCAACAAATCGAAACAGTCCTTTCATACGGTGGCGCCCACGCGGATAGCGGAGCAGTTCGACAGGATACTGGATGCCGGCGCTACGGAGTTCATGCTGGTCAATACCACCGAGCTGCGGGAATTTGTCATGGAGGCAAGGATGATCTCGCGCATCTGCTGGGAAGGGAAGTTGACCGCCGATGCCTATACGAGCTGGTGGGCCCGTGAATATTTTGGCCGGGAAGTAACGGCGGTAGCGGAGAGCTACCGCCAGTATTATGCTTTGCTGGACGATGCCCCCGCGACCCGGTTTGGCACGGACAAGGTGCAGGAAATGCTCGTCCTGTTGCATAATAAATGTACCGGTACACCCTATGCGCTGCCCGGCGATGCCGATCTGAAAGAATGGAAGGTGCTGCATGACCGGTATGCGTCGGCTGTCGCGCTGGCGGAAAAGACCGCATCGGCGCTGGACAGGCCCGCGGCGCAATTCCTTTTTGAACAGGTGACCCTGGGGTTGCTTTTCAATGCCTGTACCCTGGAAGCTGCGTTGATCCTGGCTGAGGCCCTGGCCGCCCACGGGGAAGGTCCGGCCTGGGATCATATTATGGCAGCTGCCAAACCTTTGGAAAAGCTGGAGCTGGCCATCCTGCGGGCGGAAAGGCCGCCTTTCGAAAAATGGTACCGGGAGACGTTTATCAAGACGGATTATTCCCCCCTCAACCTGCACCGGCCTTACAGCCAGGTACGGGCTTTTATCGCCTCCGAAGGAAAGCTGCCTCCCGCGCCGCCTGTTGTAAAGCAGGGTCACGATATTGCGGAGGCGCAGCGTTGGACGCGTTTTTTGGAGGATACGGGAAAACCCCGACCGTAAGTATATGCACAATATGAAGAGGATGAAAAGAACATACCTGTTATTCCTGCTGCTGGCCTTCGTAAGTTACGGACAGGCGCAGTCTGCCCGCCCCAACATCGTCCTTATCCTGGCTGATGATATGGGCTTTTCCGACATCGGCTGCTACGGCGGCGAGATCCATACCCCGAATATCGATGCGCTTGCCGCCAATGGTGTCCGGTTTGTCCGTTTTTACAACACTTCACGGTGCTGTCCGTCGCGCGCGCAATTATTGACCGGGTTGGATAATCATATGGCCGGCATTGGCAACATGACCAATGACCAGCACGAACCCGGCTACCGTGGCTACCTGACGGAGAATACCGTGACCATCGCAGAGGTTTTAAAAGCGGCGGGCTATCATACCGCCATGTCCGGAAAATGGCATGTCTCCAATACCGTGCAGCAGGCTACGCCGGTCGCGCAATTGCAATGGCTGGACCATCGGCTGCAGGCGCCCTTGTTCTCGCCGGTGGAGCAATATCCCGTCCATCGCGGTTTTGAAAAATTCTATGGCACGATATGGGGTGTGGTCGACCATTTCGACCCTTTCAGCCTGGTGGATGGGACGAAGCCCGTGCAGGATGTCCCTGCAGGGTATTATCATACGGATGCGGTGAGTGACAGTGCGGCTGCATATATCCGGCAGTTCAGCAAGGACCCGCAGCCCTTCTTCCTTTATCTCGCGTACAATGCTCCCCATTGGCCCGTGCAGGCGCCGGCGGGTGATATCGGGAAATATAAGGAGACCTATCGCGCCGGATGGGATGCGATACGTGAAGCCCGTTACCGGCGGATGTCCCGGCTGGGCATCATCGACACCGCGACGGATAAGTTATCGCCCCGTTACCCCACAGCCAGCTGGGAAGAAAACCCGGATAAAGAATGGGATGCCCGCGTCATGGCCGTGCATGCCGCGATGATCGACCGGATGGACCAGGGCATCGGCAGGGTGGTAGCAGCGCTGCGCCAAACGGGCCGGCTGGACAATA
>DASZVM010000598.1:0-3103 GCA_035547295.1 Puia sp.
GGATCTTCATAATAGATACCCGTTGCAAAATTTATGCTCTGACGGGTGTCGATGGCTATGCTGCCGCTGATCCTGGGTGAAAAGGTGTTCTGTTTGGCAAAGCCGGTGTGGTCGAATCTTATGCCGGGGTTCAACGTAAGCCAATCGAACAGGGTAAGGGAAAGGTCGATGTACCCGGAAGCATTATAGGCATGGTCTTTAAAACGGGAGTTGAAATCCGCGGGCTGCAGGATGAGATAATAATGATCAATGGCGGTCAGCTGATCATCGGGACCAAAGGAATAAACGGTGTCCGTATGTTTCAGGGTCCGTGCATGATCCAGGGAGACCCTGGCGAGGTCGACGCCGGCGGTGGCGGTGACGTTCTTCTCATGCAGGGTGAATAGGGAGCGATAGCCGAGCTCCTGCTGATCATCCTTTATATGACGCAGATCGTCCTCATATGGAATATTCTCTTTTTTTATGATATTCCCTCCCGCATCGACGGTGGGCCAGGCTACCCCAAGGTTGTTGTCGACGTGCTTATTCCTGTAATATAGCACATTCCTCAGGTAGCTCTTCCTGCCTGTCAATGTCCGCAGATTGAGCCCGAGCACGGCCTTACTTGTTTTTGACCTGCCGATGAAATTGGAGCTGTTGTCCTTGTTGAGGCTGGGGCTTTTTGAAAAGTCATCCGGGTCCCTGGTAAAGGATTCGGGGTTGAACATCGCGATAAACGAGAGCTTATTGTTTTTATTGATCTCCGTCGTGGTCTTTATCATATAATCGCCGTATGCGGGCGTGCCTACGCTGTTAAGACCTATCATTTTTTCCAGCAGGGCGAAGTTCTGGTATCTGCCCGTGGCAAAGAGGGTGGTATTCTTGAAAAGACCCGAAGGTCCGTCGTAGATCAGGGTAGCGCCCAGCAGATCGAACTGACCGCTGAGGAATGGGGTTTCTTATTGCCTTCCTTTATTCCCAATCCAAGATAGGAGGAGGACCGCCGGCCGTATTGCGCGGAAAACCCGCCTCCTTCGAACAGCGCATTGTCGATCACCCGGGGAGCGAAGATGCTGAAGCGTCCTCCATTCGGATCGTTGAAGCCGGCGTTAAAGCCTTCTATCTCCAGGTGGGATACTTCGAACAACGGGATATCGTCTGCCATATATACGTTTTCGGAGGTCCCCTGGCCTCTGACGGCGATGGCGGAATATTGTCCGCCGCTGCTCACCACGCCCGGGAGGATGCCGATGGCCCTGAATATGTCGCCCTGCGCGCCGGGACTTCGAAAGATCTCCTCCCTGGAAAAGGAATAGGAAGAGACAGGGATCCGCAGGTTCTGCTCGCCTCTGAAGGCTTTTACCGTCACCTCCTTCATATTCCTGTTGTCGTTGAGCAGCTCGGTCTCCACATAAAAGGTCTTGGATCCAACCACGGAGATATCGTTGACCTGGCGTTCCTGAAAACCGATATGTGTAAGGATAAGTGAATAAGTACCAGGGGGGATATCGGGAATGCTGTATGCCCCTGTGCTATCCGTGAGGACGGTGAGCGGTCTGTCCTTTACCGCGACGGTAACTCCTGGTATGGGTTGTTTTGTAGCCTGTTCAATGATCCTGCCTTTTATAGTGCCTGTCGGTTGAGCGTTTGTAAGGATGGGCAGAAGCATCATGGTAATTACGATCAGTCTGTTTAGCATTTCCGGTCTTTTAGTGATCATTAGACAGGGGCGCTCTATTTTTTGTGACAGTGCGGGGAACAGGTGTACCTTTGATCCCTTCCACCAACAAGCCCAGGGTGGTGGTCATCGGTGGGGGATTTGGCCTTTCAAAGCAGCCTTTACAGACTGAGCGCTTACAGTCGGTAGAGTGATGTTCTGAAAAATTCGAGTAGGGGAATATAATTAATTGCTGTAATTTCAGGGTGACAAAAAGAGATTGCTTTGACTAACTGCGGGCTTAACAATGAGAAACACCTGCTATCCATGGTTGCAGCGGATGACACCAGGGCATTCAAGGCGCTTTATGTCCTTTATAAGGACAGGCTTTACGGCTTTCTTTTCCAACTGACCAAATCCCATACCATCAGCGAGGACCTTTTGCAGGATACTTTTATGCGTATCTGGGAAGACAGGGTGCGTCTTTCCGGGGTAACGGATTTCAAAGCCTATGTTTTTACCATGGTGAAACATCGTGCGTTGAATTCGTTGAAGCGCATGAGCAAGGAAGAGCTTGTGATCCGGCGGATAGCCTGTCAGTCTGAGCCGGAGGACAGGAGCACAGAGTCTGAAGTACAGTATAACGAGCTGAGGAAGAAGGTAGACCGGGTTGTCCGGCAATTACCGCCCCAGCAGCAGACTGTTTACCGGATGAGCAGGGAGCAGGGACTTCCGCAGGAGGAGATCTCCCATCGCCTGAACCTGACGGTGGCTACCGTAAAAAAACATCTTACCCTTTCGCTGCGTTATATCCGCAAGAACCTGTCTGTTATCCTCATCTTTTTAGCGGAAAAGTTTTTTTAGAAGCTCATTACTACCTCTTTTCTTCCCGATTGTCTTACTTGTATAGCTTATCACCATTGTTATGACTGAACAAAGGATCAGATATCTTTTTGAACGATATTTTACGGACAGCTGTACGGAGAACGAACGGCTGGAATTCATGCAATTGACCCATGAAGGGCAACAGGACGAAATGCTCCTGAAGGTCATGCAGGAATGCTGGGATACCTATGCGTCGCACGAGCCAATGCCTGCGGATACGACGGAAAGGGTGTTTGACAGGATCGTTCGTCGTCCCCGCCGGATAGGGTATTCCCGCTGGCTGGCAGGCGCCGCGGCGCTGGTGATGGCCTGTCTGGCTTTTCTTTACTTTTTCAGACAGAAGCCAGGGGTAAGCGCTCCCCTGGTCAGGACTGTCATCCATGATGTATCTCCCGGAGGGAACCGGGCTATCCTTACCCTGGGAGATGGCAGCACCATTGTGCTGGACAGCGCTGCCAACGGAGAATTGACCAGGCAGGGGGATGTCAGGGTGATGAAGGCGCAGGACGGCAAATTGAACTATGTGGGCGCCGGTGGGGCTGAAGGGCTGGCCGAAATGCGGTATAATACGATCAACACTCC
>DASZVM010000599.1:0-6348 GCA_035547295.1 Puia sp.
CTAGTTGATACACCTGGATAGTCCGTCTTAATTTCACCGGATGAGAACCATCGTTTTATCATTTGTCCTGTTCTTATTTATTCCCCGGATTACAACTGCGCAGGACACCACACCCCGTATCGCCGGAGTCTGGCAGCTGCAGCCGGAAAACAGCAGGGATATCGCCTTCTACAAGTCCATCCGTCTCGACATTCAACAGTCGTTATCCCGTATCCGCCTGGTGCAGCGATGGGAAGAGCGTTTCCCAAAAGTGGACTCCCTGGATCTGTCCACAGATGGAGAGGTCAATCTGGTGCCGGTGACCAATCGCGTATGGCCCTCCGAGGTATTTATGGGTGTCTCCAGGATACCTGGTACAGATGAAAAGGTCACGGCCCGCTGGCTGACGCCGGGCAGGGTCCTGCAGATAGACGAGGTCTGCAAGGTGCTCGTCTCCCAGGGCACTGTCGATATGCACAGCACGAGCACCTATACGTTGTCGGAAGACGGGCAGACCCTCACCGTGAATGTGCAACGGGACTCCAGGGCCTTCGATCCTCTCACCTATACTTTTTACCGGGAAGGCGCCAGACATGCGGACTATCTCGTTCTGAAAGACGATTGGAAAGTGAAGGGAGGGTTGAAGGAAAATGCATTTTTGCTGAGCCTGCAGGGCATCGCCAACACCGATACGCCCCAGCTGTATTTCATTTACCCGGACAATTATGACTATCGCTTTACCCCGGGGATGTTTGACTTTTACAGGCATCGTCAGGGCTATTCCTTTACACAGCTGCATTCGATGGAAGAAGCGCTGTCCAGATACAAAGGGGATATAAAAGGGTATATCATCTGGGACCAGGATGTACGCACTTCCCTGAACGTCGCTTTTACCCTGGCAGGATTGGAAAAAGCCGTGGTGATCACGGCGGACATGCTGCCCCTGGTGCAACGGGCGGGGCTAAAGGAAATAGCCGATCTCCGGGGCCGCTTCAAAGGCATGAACGATGCCGCCATCTATAGCCAGGCATATGATCAATATTGGAAAAGATGCAACAAGGGCTACGTCGTATGGATGGGTGGCGTTACGGGGGAAGAGATGATTCCGGGCATTGCGGATTTTGGGATAGCAAAAGGCTGCTTCTTCACGGACCTTTCCACCAGCCCGAAGGATACGGTGGAATATGCCCTGGCGGAAAAGATCTTTAGCCATATGCCCCCTCTCTCCATGGTGATGGGATGGCATAGCTATGCCAAAGACCTGGAAAGGAACTATGTCACGCTGGCTTCGAACTACGGTCTGCGGGTGGAAGGACTGAATACCTTCCCCAACCTGAGCTTTTCCAGCAAGACCCCGCCTTCGCCGGGTTTTACCTTTAAGAACCATCATAATATCATCCCCGGCAAGGAATATATCCCGGAGAAAAAAGTATATATCGCCTGCGTGCAGACGGACGGCCTGGGCCTGGGCGCCTGGACAAAACCCGGCCGGGGATCGATACCCTATGCCTGGGAAGTGACCATCAACTGGCAATGGATGGCCCCGGTGATGCTGGAATATTATTATACTTCGGCAACGCCGAATGATTATTTTTTTGGTTCGCTGTCCGGCCCCGGGTACATGTACCCCAAGGCGATCCCTCCGTCTTTGCTACCTTCCGTTATCAGGACGGCAGACACGCTGATGCATAAGCTTGACCTGAATGTTTTCGAGACGATGGATTATTCGGAAGGCTCTACGGTCGTGGGCAATACAGATATCCCAAAATACATCGTGGAAGACTACTACAAGTATATGCCGGATGCCATTGGTTTTCTCAACGGATATGCGCCTTCCTTCACTTTCTATTCGCAAAAAGGACGCCCCTTTATCTCCTATGATTATTACCTGGATGAGCACCGGCCCATAAAAGACGCCGTGGCCGACCTGCAGGAGCTGACCTTTCTGAATAAGGAACGACCCTATTTCCTACTGCTGCATATAAGGGAGTGGAACAATATCGACAGGGTAAAGGAGATCCTGGACCAGCTAGGCAGTAATGTGGAAGTAGTCCCCCTGGATATATTCCTGAAGCTGGCAGGCCATCAGCCGACCTTCCGGACAAGATTCCTGGAGAAGAAATAGCAGGGCGCCTCAATGGGGGAGATCTATCTGATAGATGTTCGGCCACCGCTTGCCCACGACATAGATCTTGTCCGCTGCTGCATCGTATGCAATGCCGTTGAGCACGTTGGCGCGGGGATTTTTATTACGGGCGTCGGCAACGATGGAAGAAAGATCGATCCGGCCGGCGACTTTACCTGTGGCAGGGTCGATCTTCAGAATATAGTCGGTGTACCAGACATTGGCATAGACAAATCCCTTGATGTATTCCAGCTCGTTCAGGCTGTCACGGGGCGCGCCATTCATCGTCACTTTCACTATCCCCACAGGCTTGCAGCTGGCAGGGTCCAGGTACGTCAACGTATCCGTACCATCGCTCATGACCAGGCGGACGCCATCGGTCGTAAGGCTCCATCCCTCCTGGTTCGAAAAGTCAAATTCCCCCGTCCGCTTAAATGTGCCGGCATCATAGACAAATCCCTTGTGCGTCAGGTACGTCAGCTGGTAGAGCTTGTCTTTCAGGAATACGATGCCTTCCCCAAAATATTTTTCTTTATCCAGCCGGATCTTTGCGTCCAGTTTCCCCGTGTGCGGATCGATGATGCCAACCAGGGATTCTGCATCAGGGAGGTCTTCCGGTGAACCGGTGCTTTCAAACAGCTGTCCGTCATGCACCAGGAACCCTTCCGTAAACAGGGAGGTATCGTGAGGGAGATAGCCTTTGACGGAATAGTTGATAGCAGGGACCACAGATGGGGCGGTTGCATTTATGCTCTGGTTGCCAGTGTCATTATTACATGCCAGGCATACAAGAAACGCCGGAAACAGGAGAAAGCTGTATTTGGATCGCATGCCCGAATATAATATAAAATCAAAAAAATTGCTTTACCTTTAAATTCCTGCACGTGAGGCGTCCGATCCCACCTAAAAACAACGCCACCATGTTTAAAAACTATTTTAAGATCGCCTGGCGCAACCTGTGGAAGCACAAGGTCTATTCCGGCATCAACATCATTGGGCTGGCCACAGGTATGGCTGCCTGTATCATCATCCTGCTGTTTGTATTTTATGAACGCAGCTTTGACAATTTTCATCATAAGAACCTTTACCGGCTGAACGAAGTGCAGAAATTCCCCGGAATGGTGGCCTCGCAAAAGGTAGGTCTGTCCATGTTCCCCATGGGACCCACGATCCGGCAGGAATTCCCCGAGATAAAAAATTTCACCCGTATACGCTGGAATACCAAGTACCAGATGACTTATACGGACAAACGGGTATATCTGCCCCAGACCTTCTTTGTCGACAGCGCATTCCTCCATATGTTCGATTTCCGGATGCTGCAGGGAGACAGGGCCACGGCGCTGGATAAACCCAACAGTGCGGTGCTGACGGCCTCCACGGCAAGGAAGCTGTTCGGTTCGGAAAACCCGATAGGCCGCAGGATCACTCACTATGATGCCGACACCGCTTTCTTTACGGTGACGGGCGTTCTGGCGGATGTGCCGGAGAACTCGCAGCTGCAGTTCGATGCGCTTTTCTCCTTCAATACCATTTATAAGCCGGACTGGATGACCTGGTGGGGTGGCAACTGGCTGGACACTTATTTCGAACTGGCCCCCAATACGGATGTGGCGGCCCTGGAAAAGAAATTCCCCGATTATTTAAAACGGCATCTCAACGGCGACGGCTGGAAATTTTACGAGCTGTTCCTCCTGCGCTACCGGGATGTACATGCCAATGCAGCGGATATCGGTCTGGACTATCTCAACCATCAGAAATTCGATAAGAACTATACGACTATATTTTCCGCCATCGCCCTGATCGTGCTGCTCATCGCCTGCATCAATTTTATGAACCTGTCCACGGCACGTTCGGCGGAAAGGGCCAAGGAAGTGGGTATCCGTAAATCCATCGGCGCACTCCGGGTGCAGTTGGGCCTCCAGTTCCTGGGTGAAACGATCTTATTATCCCTGATCGCGCTGGCGCTTGCCGCCGGACTGGTGATGCTGGCCCTGCCGTATGTAAATAACCTCAGCCAGCGGCATCTGCAGACCGTGCTGTTGAGCAATACCTGGTTGTTTGCCGTTGTCGTGCTGGGAACCATTGTGGTAGGGGTTCTCTCCGGTCTGTATCCCGCCGCTTATCTGTCCTCCTTCCAGCCCGTAAAGGTCCTGAAAGGGCTCTCGCTGACGGGAAAGAATAAGGGGCGGCTCAGAAATGTCCTTGTTGTGGGCCAGTTTGCCAGCGCTATTTTTCTTATGATCGCTACCATCTTCGTATTCCGGCAATTGACCTATATGCGGCAGCGGGACCCGGGGTTCAACCGTGATCAGGTGCTGACCATCGAACTGGACAGGGTGACGTCACGGAAGTATGACCTACTGAAGGAGACGCTTTCTCAAAATGCATCCATCGCGGGTGTGACAGGCGCTCAGGACCAATTAGGCAGCCATCTGGACCAATCGGGAATAGAATTCAAAGGGGAAGGCCCGTTGCGGCAGCTGACATCCACACGCCTGATAGTCGACCCGGATTATCTGAGCCTGTATAAGATCCCCCTGGTGGCTGGGAAGAATTTCTCCCGCGATAAAGAGGCAAACGGAAGAGAATATATCATCAATGAAGCGTTGGCAAAAGAGTTGTCCAAAGATCAGCCAAAGACGGCGATGTCTTCCCTGATAGGTAAGCATTTCGGATTTGATTCGGCAGGATATATCGTGGGCATTGCAAAGGATTTTAATTTTAACTCGCTGCATTATAAGATCGAGACCATGTTCCTTTTCAATCAGAAGGAGTGGGGGTTTAGTACGATGTCCGTCAAGGTCGCCGGGGGCAGGAGCAAGGAGGCTATTGCCTTTATCCAGTCTACCTGGAGCCGTATATTCCCCGATCGTCCGCTGTCCTACCAGTTCCTGGACGATCATTTTACGGAAGTTTACCAGGCGGATGCCCAGGTGTCCCGGATGGTAGGGATGCTGGCGATGCTGGCCATCCTTATTTCCTGTCTGGGTCTTTTTGGCCTGGCCAGCTATTCGGCTGAGCGACGGGTGAAGGAGATCGGTATCCGCAAGGTCATGGGTGCTTCGGTACGGCATATCGTTGGGCTTTTGTCCCGTCATTTTATAAAATTGGTGCTTATTGCGATCGTGATCGCCTGGCCGCTGGCCTGGTGGGTACTGCACCGGTGGCTGCAGGATTATGCTTACAGGATAGACATCAGCTGGTGGGTGTTCGTACTGGCAGGGGTGATAGCCCTGCTCATCGCCCTGATGACAGTGAGCATACTGGCGGTAAAAGCAGCGGTTGCCAATCCGGTGGAAAGCCTGCGAACAGAATAACGGAGCCTAAAACATGGACAAATTTTTTGAAAGGGTAGCACAGTTCGTACAGTTGTCGGCAGAGAGCAGGGATGCGCTGGCATCCGTCCTGCGAAAGATGGAACTGCCGAAGGAGCACCGTCTGGTGAAACAGGATTCGGTGTGTCACTACATCTATTTTATCGAGAGCGGTCTTACCCGGACCTTTTATTATAAGGACGGCAAGGATGTCACCGACTGGCTGAGCGCAGAGGACAATTTTGCCTGTTCCATCATCAGCTTCCTTACAGGACAGCCGGATAGGAGGGGGATCGAGCTCCTGGAGGATTCCGTGCTCTGGGGACTTCATCACGATGACCTGGAAAGGTTATACAAAGAATACCATGAGATCGAGCGATTGGGAAGACTGCTGGTGGGTTTTGGACTGATACAGGTACAGCAGCGGTTTGACGATCTGCATTTTGCAACAGCCGCCCAGCGATACCAGACACTGATGGATACCAATCCCACGCTTATTCAACGGGTCCCGCTGGGTATGATCGCCTCCTATCTGGGGATCACCCAGGAGACCTTGAGCAGGATACGGTCACAATATTCCACAACCGGTGGTTTTTGACAATTGTCAAAAAGCTTACGGCCGGGGTGTTTGAACTTTGTACAAAACAAAAGTTATGAACACTATACTATGGGCCTGCCAGGTGTTGCTGGCTCTCCAGTTCGGGTACTCCGGGTTCTGCAAATCGACTTTATCGGAAGCGACGCTTGTATATAAGAAGGGACAGACAGGGGTGGAGGGGCTCCCGCTGTCTTTTATCCGTTTTATCGGAATCGCTGAGATATTCGGCGCTGTTGGGATCCTGTTGCCATGGTGGCTGGGGATTGCCCGGGTGTTGACACCCGTGACAGCAGTTTGTTTTGGCGTCATTATGATCTTTGCCGCACCTATAC
>DASZVM010000600.1:0-14346 GCA_035547295.1 Puia sp.
CCACCAGCGCTACCCCCCTGGCCACCTTGTCCAAAGATACCACGTTCCATATAGCTATTACGGATTCCCACGGCTGTCCTGAGACAGACTCTGTAAGGATATATATCCGTAATCCCCCCACTTTTGTACAGCCTTTTGGCCAAAACCTCTGTGAGGGAGACTCCGGCATATTGGGGCGCAACGATTATCCATATTACGTCTATTCCTGGCAGCCTGCCACCGGCCTGAGCGATCCTACAGCCCCCCGACCCGTCGTCACTCCGACAGCGTCAGGTCAATATACAGTGCTCATTTCCGACTCTACCTGTCCTCAATATCACATCACCTTCCAGGTACCTGTCACGGTGAGGACCAATCCCATCGTCACGGCGACAAAGCTCCATGACATCGATTGCTCACAGGCCACCACGCAGCTGAATGTCACCGGCGCCGCCACCTATGTCTGGTGGCCGGTCGAAGGTCTCAGCGATACCAGCAGTCAAACCCCCATCGTCAGCATAGATACCACTACCACCTATTTCGTAAAAGGCACGGCAGAAAATCAATGCTATGCGCTCAGCAAGGTCACCGTCAATGTAAGGGCAGAAGGTAAGAACCTCTTTGTCGTGCCGAATGCATTTTCACCCAATGGGGACGGTCATAATGACTGCTACGGTATCCAGCGATGGGGAGATGTACAGTTGGAAGACTTTTCGATATTTAACAGGGATGGCCTCCGGGTCTTTACCACCCACAATCCCTCCGAATGCTGGGACGGGTATTTCGGCGGACGGCCGCAGCCGGCAGGCGGCTACGTATACGTGATAAGGGCAAAGACTTTTTGCGGACCTGTCACCCGTATGGGAACGCTTCTGCTAGTGAGATAGACACCGTATCCTTATTTATGTATTTCCGAAGTAAAATGGAACTCGATGGCAGGGTTATTGGTCCTCTCCGTATTCAGGAACCATTCGCTCTGGGCCAAGTAGACAGTGTAGCCGTCCTTGTCCTCGGCGATGTTCGCATGTTTAAACCGGGTGAACTCCTCCAGCTTTTTGGGGTCCTCGCTGGTGATCCAGCAGGCCTTATAGAAAGGTAGTGCATTGAACTGGACCGAAGCGCCATATTCATGCAGCAGACGATATTGAATGACTTCGAACTGCAGCTCTCCCACGCAGCCGATGATCTTCTTATTACCGCCATATTGTGTGAATAGCTGCGCTACCCCCTCATCGGTAAGCTGCAGCAATCCCTTTTCCAGCTGTTTGGTCTTCATCGGGTCCTTATTCACCACTTCCTTGAATATCTCCGGCGAAAAGCTGGGGATACCCGTGAAATAGAAATCCTCTCCTTCCGTCAGTGTATCTCCGATCTTGAAATTACCCGTGTCGAAAAGTCCTACCACATCCCCGGGATACGCGGACTCGATGACATCCTTATCGCGGGCCAGGAATGTATAGGGGTTGCTAAAACGTACGTCCTTATCCAGCCGGACATGATGGAAATATTTGTTCCGTTCGAACTTCCCGCTGCACACCCGGAGAAAGGCGATCCTGTCCCGGTGCTTGGGGTCCAGATTGGCATGTATCTTAAAGACGAAACCACTGAACTTGTCTTCCTCCACGTCCAGGTGACGGATGGATGTCTCCCGGCTGCGGGGGGTCGGTGCAATGCGTATAAAAGTGTCCAGCATTTCCCGGACACCGAAATTATTGATGGCGCTGCCAAAGAACACAGGGGCTACTTTCCCGGCCAGGTAGTCATCTACATCCAGTTCGCCATGCACGCCATCCACCAGCTCCACATCTTCCCGGAGGGTGGCAGCATCTTTTTCTCCCAGCCTTTCTTCCAGCAGCGAGCTTTCCAGGTTGTCGATCCTCAGGGTATCCTCATCCGTTGCCTTTGTGTTGGCGGTGAAGAGCACCAGGTTCTTATCGTAGAGATTGTAAACGCCTTTGAAATCCTTGCCGCTATTGATGGGCCAGGTCATGGGATGCAGCTGGATGTTCAGCTCCTTCTCGATCTCTTCCAGCAGGTCAAAACGGTTCTTTCCATCCCGGTCCATTTTATTGATGAATACTATGACCGGGGTATCGCGCATGCGGCATACCTCCATCAGACGGCGTGTCTGGGCTTCCACCCCGTTGACGCTGTCCACGACGAGGATAACGCTGTCCACGGCAGTAAGGGTACGGTAAGTATCTTCGGCAAAATCCTTGTGACCGGGCGTATCCAGGAGGTTGACCAGCATACCCTTGTATTCAAAGCTCATGACAGAGGTGGCAACCGAGATGCCACGCTGTCTTTCGATCTCCATAAAGTCGCTGGTAGCATGCTTCTTGATCTTATTGCTTTTTACGGCCCCCGCGGTCTGAATGGCACCGCCGAACAGGAGGAATTTCTCCGTCAGGGTCGTTTTGCCGGCATCGGGGTGGGAAATGATCGCAAAGGTCTTGCGCCTGCTGATCTCGTTACTGTATCTGGCCATTGGGGCGCAAATGTACGAAATTTACCCTATCTCGCAAGACCCAGTCTCTCTCTGATGGACTGCCATACAGGGAGTATGTCGTCGGAAAGACGGAGCGCCAGCACCCCGCCGCCATAGAGGCCGATAAAGACAATGCTCCTGAACACCATCCATCCAAAGCCATGATGAGCATTGAAAAGGTAGTAGCAGACAAAATAACCTCCCAGGGCCAGCAACAGCGTGTAAAGGCTTTTCCAGGTAAAGGGCTGCATCCCGAATTTGCGATAGAGGAAGAGGTACCGGATGAAATTGTAAATGGAGAAGGTGATCAGGTCCGCGATGGCTGGTCCGATGGCGCCGAATGCTTTTGTCATCAGGTAATTGGCAGGCAGTGTAAGAGCGGCAAGAGTGACCCCCGTAAGAAAATCAAACCGCCAGAAAATGGAAGTGTTGATGATCTGGCCGGAGACGCCCGTCCCCATGTCCACTATCCGAATGAGCCCTATGTAAAAAAATATTGGGCGTGCCAGCAGATAATCGGGCTTCATATGAAAGGTGAGCACGCCATCCGTGAAGTTGATCCATATAAGGACAAACATGCCGGCGGAAAAGATCAGCTGGTTGATGGACGACCGCTGGTAGATCCGGCTGATCCGTCCATAATCCTTATCTTTCCAGGCCCTTGCAAGCGGGCCGATGCTGGCTGCTACAACGCTCCGCTGGATGGCCTGCACCAGGCTGCCTACAAACAAAGCCAGCGTATAGATTCCGACAAAACGCATCCCTTCGGGGATCACCGCACCAATAACGATCGCTCCAAAATAAGTAGAGAGGTTAAACAGCACCTGACCGCTCCATACCAGGCTGGCTTGGGCAATGATCTTTTTAAAGAATTTTTTTGTCACCCTGCTACGGTAAAAAGGCAGATACAACTGATGGGTGACGACCAGGTAGCCCAGAAGGGCCAGGGCCAGCAGCAGATAGGTACACGCATATATTTTCATAAATGCGTCAAAATCCTTTAACACGCCGAAATAAGAGAGCACTATCAGCGCCAGCGTAAAGAGACGGAACTGGATCTCCCGGAAATAGCTGGTCAGTACAGAGTGCTTTAGCTGCCAGGCAAACGTTTCCAACAGGGAATAAAAAGTAAACCCAAACCCAAAAGGAAAGATCCAATAGTAGTAATTGACAAATTCCGGGGAGGTCGTGCTGTACTTTTCTATCACAAGATCCTTGAAGATGAACCCACCCGCCATCACCAGTAGAAAACCGGTAAAGCTGGTGAGCAGGGCCCAGGTCATCATATCATTCCTTTTCGGAAGAAGATTGTCATGATAATATGGATAGAACTTAAAAATAAAATTTTGCATGCCCAGTCCGGCCAGCGGGAACATGATGCTGGCCAGCGACACGAACATCACCGTCAGTCCATATTGAGCAGGCGTAAACCATTTTGTGAACAGCAAGGTGTTAAAAGCGCCCAGCGCAAAGCCGAAGTAAACAATACCAGAAGAAATAATGCTCTGCCGCCGGATGGTGCTCATGGTGCAAATATAATTTAATGGTCTGATAATGCCGGACTGCTTATTTTTGACGAAAATACCAACGCGCGGATATGAAAAACATCCTCACATTTGTCATCCTGGCTTTATTGACCCTGCACGCGGCCGCACAGTCGAAGAAGAAAAAGGTCGTATTCATCATTGCCGACGGCATACCGGCCGACGTACTGGAGAAAGCACGCATATCCTTTCCCGAACAGATAGGCAGACAGAATGGATACAAACGTGCCTACGTAGGCGGCGAACGGGGTGGATATTCCCAAACACCCACTATTTCCGCTGTAGGTTACAACAGCCTGCTTACAGGTGTATGGGTGAACAAACACAACGTATGGGACAACGACATCAAAGACCCAAACTATCATTATCCCACCATATTCCAATTGCTGAAAAAAGCGGACAGCACAAAAAAGATCGCCGTATTTTCCACCTGGCTGGACAACCGGACAAAGCTCGTGGGCGAGTCATTACCCCAGACCGGCCATATAAAAGTAGACTACCATGCCGACGGCTACGAATTGGATACCCTCAATTATCCTCACGATAACAAGAGCGAATACATCCATCGCATAGATGAGAAAGTGACGGACGAGGCGGAGAAATGCATCCGGGAGCAGGCACCGGACCTCACCTGGCTTTACCTGGAATATACGGATGATATGGGACATAAGTACGGAGACAGCCCCGAACAAAAAGAGGCTGTAAAATATACGGATAAGCAGGTAGGCAGGATATGGAGCGCGATACAGTACAGGCAGCAGCAATTCAAGGAGGACTGGATGATCGTCATCACCACTGACCATGGCAGGGATTCCATCACAGGCAAAGGGCACGGAGGGCAGTCGGAAAGGGAGCGGACTACCTGGATCGTCACCAATTCCAAAGACCTGAACCATTATTGGCGCGATTATACGCCGGCCATTGTGGATATCATGCCCACCATCGCCCGTTACCTGGATGTCAAGATCCCCCGGGAAGATCAACTGGAAATGGATGGCGTACCCCTGATAGGAAAAGTATCCGTGGCAGCGCCTGTGATCCGGCTGGAGAATAACAAGCTGGACATCCGCTGGAAGTCCTTTGACAAGGATGGCACCGTAAAGATCTGGCTGGCCAGGACCAATAATTTCAAGACAGGCGGCACGGATGAATACAAGCTGCTCGCGGAAGTCCCGGCAGATCAGCAGTCAGCCACCCTGGGAATAGGAAGCTATCCTTCCTCTTTTTATAAGGTAGTGCTGGAAGGTCCTTACAATACGGTGAACAGGTGGATCATAGTCAAATAGATCGCCTCAATATTCCCCTTGTAAAAGCGCATTCAGGTCTTCCTTTCCTTCATAATGGAAAGGCCGGCTAAAAGGAATGGCCCCTCTTTTCAGGCGTACCCTCCCATCCAGGGTTACCGTCACCTGTTTTTCCAGGAATATCTGTAATGCATTGCCCAATAGTCCCTGGAGGTTCAGCTGCATAGTGACAGGGACATAAAAAGTATCTTTTTTGGGTATCAGGACGGTAGAGTCCAGCACAGAATGACCAGCGGGTCTTCCATTGAGCATAACATCCATTTCCGCCCCCTTCAGCTGCAGGCTGAAAGGATTAGGGTTATAGAACTTCAGGGTAGTGCCTAGTGTGGCCTGCTGCCCCTCTCCCCTGCCGATGCGGAGGTCCTGGAACCCATAATATTCCGGCGCTTCCGGCTGGCGGCACCCCGCCATTCCTGTCAGGACAAGAACGAAGATCAATAGCTTGTTATTCATGCGACGCATAGGGATGCAATATACGTGTCTTCCGGAATTCCCCGATTATCCCTATCTTTCTGGAAACAAACCATTTTGTTAAATATAGCCCAACGGATCGGCGAATTCAATACGGGCAGGCTGCCTGTCTATACAGCCATGAAATATCAGCTGATGGCGGAGAACGCCTTCCGTTTTCTTCGCGGCACCTGTCATATATTCCACGAAGACCTGCAGAAGAGCAATGCCCTTCCCCTTTATCCACTGAGCTGGATATGCGGCGACCTTCACCTGGAGAATTTCGGGACATATAAGGGGGACAATCGTCTCGTCTATTTCGATGTCAACGATTTTGACGAAAGCGCGCTGGCGCCTGCCATCTGGGAGCTGGCACGGATGGTGACAAGCATCTACACCGGGTTGGACTCGATGGGCATCAAAAAAAAGGAGTCCTCAAGGGTAGCCGGGCTTTTCCTGGATAAATATTCGGCCACGCTGGCAAAGGGTAAATCCCGCTACATCGAACCAAGGACTGCAGACGGCATCGTGCAAAGCTTCCTGGAAAAAGTCTGTATGCGTAAACAGAAGGAGCTCATCCGGGGACGGACGGAGGACAGGGATGGGAAGCTAAGGCTCCGCATCGATCGTATCCGGTTTTTCCCCCTGGAAAAGACATTGCGGAAAGAGCTGATGGCCCATATGCAGACGTGGATAAAGGAAGAGCCTCTTTTGCGCAAACGCTATGAGGCGGCAGACTGCGCATTTCGAATAGCCGGCACCGGCAGTCTCGGACAGAAACGTTACGTTTTTTTGATACGGCAGGGCAAAGACGCCAAAAAACACCTTCTCATCGATATGAAAGAGGCTTTGCCATCCTGTCTTTCCGGGCGCACCGGCATCACCCAGCCTTCCTGGGGTTCCGAGGCGGAAAGGATCGCAGCGATCCAGCAGCGTATGCAGAATGTCTGCCCTGCCTTGCTGGGCACCAGCCGTTTTGGTGAACAACACTTCGTGATGAAGGAGATGCAGCCTAGTGCGGATAAAATAGATTTCATGCTGTTAAAGGACAGGTATAAGGATATTGAATGCGTCGTAGAGGACATGGCATTGCTGACAGCTTCCGCCCAGCTGAGAAGCGCAGGACGTCAGGGGGCCTCGCTGCCGGATGAGCTGATCGCTTTCGGCAGCGACCATCACTGGCAAAAAGGGGTGCTGGATTATGCAGCAGCATACACCGAGCAGGTAAAAAAGGATTACAAAGAATATTTTACCGCGTATAAGGACGGGTATTTCCAGACACAAAACAAATGATTATGCCATCTATGGAAGAGATTGCCTGGAGATTGCTCCTGGCCGTGGTCGTCGGAGGGATCCTTGGCGCGGAAAGGGAATACAGGAGCAAGTCTGCCGGGTTCCGGACCCTGACGCTTATCTGTCTGGGAGCATGCTTATTTTCGATCCTTTCGCTGCTGATTGGGGTCGAACATGCGCCGGAACGGATCGCCTCCAACATAGTGGTAGGTATCGGGTTCGTGGGCGCCGGCGTCATCTTCAGGGCCGACCCTTCGCACAGCAAGGTCACTGGTATTACCACAGCCGCGATGATATGGGTGACCGCAGCCCTGGGCATGGGCATTGGGGCCGGGTACAAGCTGATCTCATCCATTGCCTGTCTGCTGGTGATGGTGGTCATCCTCCTGTTCCACATGCTGGAAGGATGGATCGACAGTGTTAACCAGATCCGTAATTATAAGATCGTCTGTGTATTTGAAAATGAGACCCTCCACAGATTTGAGGACCTGTTCAGGAGCCATCATCTCTCTTTCAAACGCAGCAGGCAATCCAAGACCAGCACCGACATCATTGCCGGGGAATGGGTCGTACAGGGACGGGAGGAGAATCACCGTCATTGTATCCATGAGATCCTGCGGGACCCCTCTGTAAAGGCTTTCGAGTTTTGATCAGCCGGCAGGTTTAATACAAGGTCACCGCCCAGAGCCTTTCAAACGTCTCTCCGGGTGCCAGCTGTTGAATGCCTTCCTTGTCCGTCATCTGCTGATCGGAATCCACGCTGTCCGCAATACCGCACCAGGGCTCTATGCACACGAAATCAGCTTTCTCATTCTTGGCAGTCCAGATCCCCAGGTAAGGGAAGTCCGTGAAATCAAAGTCCAGACCGTGACGGGTACGACGGGATTTGAGACTTACAGAGGTGGAAGCCAGGTTCTTGAACACCAGCGCGTCCGAGGAGAACAGGTCCCTGGTGATAGGCAGGATATTCGTGTTATCCAGGACTGGCTGAGACGTTCTCTCGATCAACCCCTCCTTGGAGATAGGCCAGCGGCTGGCAGTCTCTTTCTGTTCGAATTCCAGGTAATAGTCCGTATAAGTAGTCCTTTCTGCCAGTGGCACCCTGAATGCCGGATGCCCTCCAATGGAGAAATACATTTCATCTTCGGAGGTATTCTTTACGCTGTAAGTGGTAGCCAGGCCATTGGGCGCCAGCTGGTAAATGACCCGCAGCTCAAAATCGAAGGGGTATTTCGCACGGGTGGCATCATTGCTTTTCAGCAGCAGGGTAATGGCATCCTTTGCCTGGTGCTCGATGGTGAATTCCATCTCCCGGGCAAATCCATGTCGGGGAAGCGTCCAGGCTTTCCCCTTAAAGTTCCAGGTGTTCTGGCGCAGGGTGCCTACAATGGGAAAAAGCAGGGGAGAATGTTTGCCCCATACATTGGGATCTCCGCCCCACAAATATTCCAGCTGATGGCCCTTGTGATAAATACTCTCTAATTCCGCTCCCTTGACGTTGATGCTTACTTTCAGATTTTGATTCTCAATATGGGGCATGAAAGGTCTTTTTAAGTTATAATATGAATGGGGGTTTAAAGATGCAATATTACGGGGACATTTTAAAGATGCAGTATTAAGAGGATATTTAATTTTCACCAATCGGTCCCGCCGGTGCTGGAACAATATATGTATATTCGGGCTATGTTTCGGTACTGGGAGATCATATGGACCAGCTTTAAGATGGCATTGCAGGAGTTCCGTTCAAACAAGCTCAGGACCTTCCTGTCCCTCCTGGGCATAACTTTTGGTATTTTCTGTATTATCAGTGTATTATCAACCATTGCCAGCATGCAGCTGGCAGTCAATAATGACATCAAATCCCTGGGTAATAAGACTATTTATATAGATAAATGGCAATATGGCGGAGGACCGGACTATCCCTGGTGGAGGTATGTCAAACGTCCCGTGGCGAAAGTGGAGGAAATGAGGCTTTTGCGTTTAAAGGTGCCGGATGCTTCGCACATCGATTTCGAGATAGAGGCCCAGTCCAGCGTCGATTACCAGGACATTTCCCTCTCAGGCGTAAATTTCTATGGGAATACGGAAGATTTCGACAAGATCCAGCAGATCACCATTGGCAGCGGACGATATTTCCAACAGGCGGATTTTGATCGGGGTACGCCGTATGTTGTCATGGGGCATTCCATCGCCGAGAAGCTATTCGGCGACCCCGAAAAGGCCGTGGGCAGCATTGTCAGGCTGAAAGGGGGCCGCCCGGCCACTGTCATCGGCCTGATCCAAAAACAGGGGCAAAGCCTTCTGGGAGGATGGGATTACGACAACAGCGTCCTGTTCACCTATAATTTCATGCGCCAATTGTTCAAGGAAGAGAATTCCCAGCCGAAGATACTGGTACAGGCTGGAGAAAAGATCTCCGTCGAAGCCCTGAAAGATGAATTACGGGGCGCCATGCGGTCCATCCGAAAGCTCAGCCCTACGGAGGAAGACGATTTTTCCCTGAATGACATCGATACCCTCAGCAAATTCTTCGACCCCATCTTTTCCGGCATGAACATAGGGGGCTGGGCCATTGCAGCCCTGTCCCTGGTGGTAGGGATGTTCGGCGTGGCCAATATCATGTTCGTCACCGTGCGGGAGCGTACCAGCCAGATCGGTCTGAAAAAAGCCATCGGGGCCAAACGGAAGGTCATCATGACGGAGTTCCTGCTGGAATCCGCCTTTCTTTGCATCATCGGCGGGCTCATCGGGCTGGTGGCTGTATTTATCCTTACCCTTGTATTCTCCTCCATGCTGAGCTTTAAGGTCTTTATACCCGTCGATATCATTTTTTTGGCCATCGGCATCTGCCTGTTCACGGGTGTATCGGCCGGGATCATTCCTGCCTTCATCGCTGCCCGTATGGACCCCGTGGTAGCCATACGATCAAAATAAATTCCCCTCGTATATTTGCGCCATGCGAAAATTGAAAAGGACCGAAGGTCCTGTCACTATCCTGGCGATAGAATCCTCCTGTGATGAGACCAGCTGCGCCATCTGCCGGGACGGGTTGATCCTGTCGAATATCATCGCCGGTCAGGCAATACATGAACAATACGGAGGTGTAGTGCCGGAGCTTGCCAGCCGGGCACATATGCAGAATATCGTACCCGTGGTGGATGCAGCCCTGAAAAAGGCAGGATGTGACCAATCTGCTCTTACGGCTATTGCTTTTACCCAATCACCGGGGCTGATAGGATCCTTGCTGGTAGGTGCCCAGTTTGCCAAATCCCTGGCGCTTGCCCTGGACATTCCACTGCTGGCCATACACCATATGCAGGCGCACGTACTGGCTAATCTCATACCCGCAGAACGTCCTGATTTTCCTTTTCTCTGTCTTACCGTCAGCGGCGGTCATACCCAGATCGTCCTCTGCCAGTCCCCTTTACAGATGGAAGTCATCGGCGAGACCCTGGACGATGCCGCCGGAGAAGCTTTTGACAAATCCGCCAAGCTACTGGGCCTTCCCTACCCCGGTGGCCCCCTGATAGACAAATATGCCCGTGAAGGCAACCCGGCCGCTTACACTTTTCCCGAGCCTCAGATCCCGGGATTGAATTTCAGCTTTAGCGGTCTTAAAACGGCTATCCTTTACTTTCTCCAGGAACAAACAGGCCGGGACCCGGACTTTGTTCAAAAGAACCTGGCAAATATCTGCGCTTCGATACAAGGCAGGATCATCTCCATTTTGCTGAACAAGCTGAAAAGGGCTGCAAGGGAGACGGGGGTCCGTCATCTTTGTATCGCCGGAGGCGTATCGGCCAACAGCGGCCTGCGCAATGCATTCCGGCAGCTGGGCCAGGAGCAGGGCTGGCAAACCTTTATCCCACCCTTTGAATATTGCACCGACAACGCAGGGATGATCGCCATCACCGGCTATTATAAATACCTGGCAGGACAGACCGCAGCACTGTCGGCAAGTGCCAGCGCCCGGGCAGAGTGGTAGACGCGGCCGGAAACCGTATTTGGCCTACCTTTGCGCTCATGCCGAATCCTTATTTTCAGTTCAAGCAGTTCACCATCTACCAGGACCAATGCGCCATGAAAGTATGTACGGACGCCTGTATCCTGGGGGCCTGGTTCTCTGAGAAAACGCCCGCATGGTCCTCCATCCTGGACATCGGCAGCGGTACAGGGTTGCTGATGCTGATGCTGGCGCAAAAGCATAAAGGAGATATCCAGGGCATCGAGCTGGACCTTTCCGCCTTCAAACAGCTGAAGGAAAACATCGGGCAAAGCAAGTGGAGAGAGGAACTGAAGGTATTCCCGGGAGATGTACGTCATTTCAACTTCCCCCACAGATTCGATTTTATCATTACCAATCCGCCTTTTTATGAAAGGGACCTGCAGGCGGATACCCATGCTAAAAACCTGGCCCGCCACAGCAAGGAGCTGACACTCGCCGAACTGCTGGCCGTTATCGATGATAACCTTTCACCGGAAGGCTCTTTTGGTATCCTCCTGCCCTACCACCGGGTGCAGCACTTTGAGAACCTGGCAAAGACCCGGCATTTTCACCTGCGGGAACGTCTCCTCGTACGGCAAACGCCCCGCCATGATCTTTTCAGGGCCGTACTGCATTTTTCCCGTAATAAAGAGAATTTTGTTCCCGAGACAGAGCTCAGCATCCAGGACGAGCAAGGCGCATATACCGAGGATTTTGTAGAGTTGATGAGGGATTACTATCTAAAGCTCTGACCGGCCGCTGCACCAGCATACTTCCGGCTATCTTTCCAACCACCGTTACTCCCGGCCTGTGGATCATTGACCTTTGGCATACTCCTCCAAATAACTATACGGACCCGTCAGCTTTCCCTTCCGAACCATCGTCGCTCTTTCGATGATGGTTGAACCTCCTCTTACCAGGTCTTCCAGCACCTACTTGATCAATTGCTCTCCAAAATACCGGGAAGCGTCACGGGGCAGCTCATTGGGAAGATTGCCCACCGCCATGATATCTATGGAACCAGACAGATAAGGAGCCGTCTTCTCCCTGGTCTGCCGGTGGACCCCATACACGGGGTCATGGATGGTCGTATCTCCCAGGTTACAGGGGACTGACCCCCCTTTGTCATCCGTGATGTCGGCGATAGTGGTTATCCTGAAATCTTTTTCACGCAGGTCTTCCCACTCAAAAAGACGAGGCATGTCCGTGTCCCAATAAATACCATTCATCAGGACATCCGCGGACTTTGTAAAAGGCAGGAACTTACAGCTATAATTTTCGGGGTGCTGATGAAAGTCTTCTCTTTGATAGGTACCCGTCTCTTTATGTCCATAAAGATCGGCGCCTTTTAATTGAGTGAATACAGGATAGGCGAATTCCCTCTCCAGGAACTCGTCGGGTTCCACCTCGATAATACCCATGAGGTTCATCACTTCCAGCACGCCATGGGCTACGCGTCCCGAGCCGGTGACAACTACTTTCATCCTGGGAAGCTTGAGGCCGAAATACGTGTGGATCAATTCCCTGAAGCTTTGCTGCTTATGCACACGCCCCAGTCCAAACTGCCCGGTACGCTGCCCGTAAGCCATCATCCCATTGTGCGCACCCACCACGCCGGCAAAAAAACCAAAGCCTAGTATCCGCTGACCATCGTCGTGCTCCAGACATTCATAATCGATGAGCGTGATCTTTTTTTCCAGGATGGCCTGGAACATGCGTTGGTTGTAGGACTGTCGTTTCCTGGTATGGGAAAAGAACAGGTAGGTCTTGCCTTCTATCAGATATTTTTCAGGCACCTCCTTTATCCCCAACAGGATATCGCATTCGGAAAGGTCTTGCTTTACTTCCATGCCTGCCGACAAATATTCCTTATCCGAATAGCACCGGTCCGGGGACGACTGAACGATGACCTTTACGTCCGCTGCATTCTTTTGTATCCATTTGCATTGCGCCGGCGTCAGGGCAACCCTGTTGTCGGCAGGGATCTTTCTCTCCTGCAATAAGCCGATCTTAATCATTCGCTGTCAGTTTTATAAGGCAGGTCTGACCCGCCATTGGTTGTCCGGGGTAGGCGAAGATAGATTTTTTGGATGGTTTTTGGACAGGAGGGTGTAAATGCGTATGTTTGCACCCCTGAAATTGAGGCCCAGATGGCGGAACTGGTAGACGCGTCAGACTCAAAATCTGGTATTGGCAACAATGTGCAGGTTCGATTCCTGTTCTGGGCACTTGATGACCTCTGTAAAGTCTTTAACTATATTGATTTACAGAGGTTTTTCTTTTTTAGCATTCCATTCTCTCCCTCATTTATCCCCTTTCTTCCGTCAAATTTGGCGAGCATTTGGCGAACACATTGGCGAACAAAATTTATATTTTATGGATGTCAAAATCACACCTAAAGTGTCTCGCAACGGAAAGAAGACATATTATCATTTCGAATGGGGAAAGCAACCAGGTGAGCGACAGGCAACGCACATATTTACCTGGAACAAACCGAAGGATCAAATCCAGAAGAATTATAACAAGGAGGCGCTGGCTATTTTGGAAACAAAAAGGGCAGAAACACTCTTGTCATTTCAAGCTGCAGGAAGCGGACACATTCTCACGCACAAGATCAAAAAGAATTTCTTGGACTATTTTGAGGAATTTGTTCAAAGCAACAAAAGTGAAACCAACAGATCTCTGTCATGCTGTTTCACGAAGTTCAAAGAATTCGTCCAGAATGACTTTCTGCCGGTGACAGACGTCACGGAAAATTTCTGTGAACGGTTTCGTACGTATTTGTTGAATTCTTTAAATGGAGAAACACCTGGGGACTATTTTATGCGGTTCAAACGGGTCGTTAAAGCGGCAAAAAAAGACGGCTACTTTAGGGAGAATCCAACGGCGGAGTTATCGGTTAAACAACATCCCTCCGTCCTTAAGGAAGTGCTTGAACCCAAAGAATATGCTCACATTATTAAGGTCCACTGGATCAATTACGAAGTGAAAAAGGCGGCTATCACCTGTATGTACTCGGGATTCAGATGGTGTGATGTTAAATCTTTGATGTGGTGGCAGATTAAAGAAGAAAGTATCTTGTTACGTAAACAAAGAAAAACAGGTGTCCCCCTTGAAGTACCATTACACCCTGTAGTAAAAGCAATTCTTGGTGAAAGGAGAGATCCTAATGAAAACGTATTTGATCTTCCATCTGCCAACGCGGCAAATGACATTTTAAAGGATGCAGTGAATAAACAGGCAAAGATCAACAAACATATAACCTGGCATTGTCTTAGATGTTCGGTATCAGATATTTTGCAG
>DASZVM010000601.1:0-5303 GCA_035547295.1 Puia sp.
CTCAATGGGATCTCGCATGCGCGGTTCTTTGCCGGGGATGTGGTGGATGTCTGCAAGGAGGATTTCTTTGTGCGGGAAGGGCGTCCGGATGTGATCATTACCGATCCGCCGCGGGCGGGCATGCATGCGGGTCTCGTGAATACGATCCTGGAGACGGCGGCGCCAACGGTAGTATATGTCAGCTGTAATCCGGCCACCCAGGCCCGTGACCTTGCGCTGCTCGATGCGAAATACACGGTAATGAAAGTGCAGCCGGTGGACATGTTCCCGCATACCCATCATATTGAGAACATCGTACAATTGAAAAAGAGAGGATAGCAGGATAAATAGTAATTTGCGCTTAACGCACTAAAGTGGACAACGTATGACAGAATTTCGCCCGGGAGGTTTCCAGCTGATACCCCCTGTTATTAAGAATTTGATCATTATCAACGGACTGATTTATTTGGCAGAAATGACCCTGGGTCCGGCCATAAGAAATAACATAGAGAACCTTTTTGCCTTACATACCATCCAATCGCCTCTTTTTCGCCCCCATCAGCTGGTGACCTATATGTTCCTGCATGGAAGCCTCGGGCATATCTTCTACAATATGTTCGCCCTGTGGATGTTCGGCGCCATCCTGGAAAATTATTGGGGGGCCAAGCGGTTCCTGATCTTTTATACCGTCTGCGGCATCGGGGCAGCCGTCTTTCACCTGGCTGTGCTTTACAAGGAAATGATCCCGTTCGTCCAACAGCTTCAGCAATTTTCGGCCGAGTCGCTGGAACCTTATAAATATAACCACGACTTCGAACTCAACCAGGCCACCGTGGGCGCCTCCGGAGCCATTTTTGGCTGCCTGGCAGCCTTTGGCTACCTGTTCCCCAACAGCCTCATCTACCTCTACTTCTTTGTTCCGATAAAGGTCAAATGGTTCGTCCTGGGCTATGCCGCCATCGAGCTGTTCTCCGGCATCAGCAATAACGCAGGGGATAATGTCGCCCACTGGGCCCATCTTGGCGGAGGACTGGTAGGATTGTTGCTGGTGATCTACTGGAATAAGTCCAATAGGCGAAATTTTTACTAAACCCTTTGCCCGCAAGGACTGTTAAAATACTGGCGGAGCAAACGGCGTTTTGTAACTTCATAGAATCTAATTGTATGCGCATAATGGAAGATAGCTATCGTAAAAAGATGATACTGGGGCAGGACGGGAATGCGCTGGTCCAATTGATCGTTATAAATGCCGTTCTTTTTGTCATACTTCAGTTCATTTACCTCATTTTTAGCTTTAACGAAAAAGGGCCCGCCTTCGAAACCGATATACTTGGCTGGTTTTCCATGTCGATGGATGTAAACAAGCTGTCTTCCCGGCCCTGGACCATCCTGACCTTTATATTCTCCGAGCAGAAGATCGCCCGCTTCATCGGCAATATGTTTTGGCTCTGGGGCTTCGGCTATATCCTGCAGGACCTTATGGGCAACCGGAAACTGATACCTATCTATCTCTATGGAGGAGTGGCTTCCGCCATTGTAGCCCTCCTGGCCTATAGCTTCATTCCCGGCCTGAGAACATATGCGCCAGGCGTTTATCTGCTGGGAGCCAACCCCGGTATCATGGCCGTTGCCATCGCAACGACCACCATTGCCCCGGATTACAGGATCTTTCCCATGATCAATGGCGGAATACCCCTGTGGATATTCACCCTGATCTTTCTCATCGTCGACCTGGCGGGCATCGGACATGGTGACACGGCGGGCTATATTGCCAATCTTACGGGAGCAGGCGCAGGTTTTGTTTTTATCTACCTGGTACGGAGAGGCTATGACGGCAGCATCTGGATGAACCGCGTTTTCGATTGGTGCAATGACCTCTTCAATCCGGACAAAAAGAGAAAAGGACGCTCTCCCAAAGACGAATTCTATTATAAGGTTTCCGGAACGCAGCCCTATAAAAAGATACCCAATATCACCCAGCAGCGTATCGATGAGATCCTGGACAAGATCAATCAGCAAGGGTATCGTTTTCTCACCGACGAGGAAAAAGACATTCTCAAACGGGCCGCGGACGAGGAAGATTTGTAACTTAGGTCTTCATGGCGACTATTCGAAATTTTTCACGCCGTCTGTTCATCATCTCGAACATCGTTGCGGTCATCCTTTTCCTGCTGGCCTGCGCCAACACCTTCCTGCATCCGGGCCAATGGTGGTTTATCTCCCTGCTGGGTCTCATATTCCCCCTCCTGCTGCTCATCGTGCTGGCCTTCTTTATTTTCGCTCTTTTCTTCCCCTCCTGCCGCCGCTGGTCCCTCGTGTCCCTTACCGCCCTGATACTCGGCTGGCCAAATATCCATAGCTTCTGGGCCTTCCATCCCGGCAACAGCTTTCAAACCGCAAAACAACCTCATACACTGCGCATACTCACCTGGAACATCCGCAGTTTTGACGATTATATCACCAAAAAGAAAGGCGCTTCCGGCCATAGACCCAGAATGTTGGAATTCATCGCTGCGCAGAACGCCGATGTCGTTTGCCTCCAGGAATTTTATACCTCCCGCAAACCCCCAAGCCACGACGATAACCTGACCTTTATCCGCGATCAGATGCATTATCCTTACAGTTATTTTTCCAGGGATTATGCCCGTCCCGACGGCTCGTACGAGAGCGGCGTGGTCATTTTTTCCAGGTATCCGTTTGCGGACTCCCTCCTCATGCGGTATCCACGGGAAGATAAGCTGACCGCCCAGGAAAGCCTTATTGCTGTTGACATCCTCACAGGCAGGGACACCATCCGGATCTTTACCACCCACCTCCAGTCTGTCCTGTTCAAAAGCAAGGACTTCCGCGACATCGAGATCATCAAGAATGTCGATGATAGCATCCTGATGGCCTCCCGCTCCATCGCCAAAAAGCTCCGCCATGCATTCCGCCTGCGTGGGAACCAGGCCGAACAGGTACGGGCAGAGCTGGACAAAAGCCCTCATCCAGCCCTTATTTGCGGGGATTTTAACGATGTCCCCAATTCTTATACCTATTTCACCATCCGGGCCGGCTGGCAGGACGCCTTTATCAAAAAAGGCTTCGGCATCGGTCGTACCTATGTCCACATATCCCCTACGTTACGCATAGATTACATCCTGGCGGACCCACGGCTGCCCGTTGCCCAATGCCGGAAATTTTCCCTCCCCTGGTCAGACCATAATCCTGTCATTGCTGACTTACAACTTCCCTGAGCGGACCACAGGGCCGCTGGCCGAAGGCCCATTATAAGCGATGCACCGGGAATGGCTTAATTTTCCCTATAAGACATTCCTGGTGCACAACAATTTGCTATCTTCGGGGGTTAGTATGAACTCATCAGCATTAAAAGTATTTAACTCATATACAAGAAAGAAAGAAGAATTTATTCCTATTACGCCTGGCCATGTAGGAATGTATGTCTGCGGCCCTACCGTCAGCGGGGAAAGCCATCTCGGCCATGCGCGTCCATTTATAACTTTCGATTTTATTTACCGTTACCTGATGCACCTGGGCTATAAGGTCCGTTACGTACGAAATATCACTGATGCCGGTCATTTCGAGGAAGAGGGAAGGGAAGCCGAGGATAAGATCGCAAAAAAAGCCGTACTGGAAAAGCTGGAACCGATGGAGCTGGTGCAGAAATACACGAATCTTTTTCACTGGGCCATGCATCAGTTCAACAACCTGGATCCCAGCATAGAACCCACTGCCACGGGACACATCGTGGAACAGATCGTCATGATCGAAAAGATCATCGAAGAAGGATACGCATACGTAGTGAATGGCTCCGTCTACTTCGACGTAAAGAAATATGCCGCACATTATCCTTATGGCAAGCTCAGCGGAAGGATACTGGACGATCTCCTTGAAACCACCCGCGACCTGGACGGACAGGACGAAAAACGCAACCGCCAGGACTTCGCCCTTTGGAAAGCGGCTCCCCAGGAACATATCATGCGATGGAAAAGCCCTTGGGGTGAAGGCTTCCCCGGCTGGCACATCGAGTGCTCCGCCATGAGCACCAAATACCTGGGCGAGGAGTTCGATATCCATGGGGGCGGCATGGACCTCCAGTTCCCCCACCACGAGAGCGAGATCGCACAAAGCACCATCTGCAATAAACATGTCCCTGCACGTTATTGGCTGCATAACAATATGATCACCCTCAACGGGAAAAAAATGGGTAAGAGCTATGGCAACCAGATCATGCTGACACAGATGTTCTCGGGCAACCATCCCCTGCTGACACAGGGGTACTCTCCCATGACCATACGGTTCTTTATCCTGCAGACGCATTACCGCAGTACGCTCGACTTCAGCAATGAAGCCTTGCAAGGCGCTGAAAAAGGGCTGAAAAGACTGTGGGAAGCATACGATGTGCTGAAAAAGCTGGAAGTCCCCGCCGGCGCTGCCACAGACCCGGCTCTGGACGCTAAGGTCAACAAACTCCTGCTTGAGTTCGACGAGTTCATGAACGATGACTTCAATACGGCCAAAGTGCTGGCCAATATGTTCGAGCTGACACCCGTGATCAATTCCATCAAGAGCGGTCACATCGCCCCCGATGCGCTTGCCGGCTCCACGCTCGACATGCTGAAAGCTTATTTTTCCGATTACCTGGAAAAAATATTCGGTCTCAGGGACGAGTCTGCCGCGGATGATAATAAGCTCACCGGGGTGGTTGATCTCCTCATCGACATCAGAAAGGATGCCCGCAAACGAAAGGACTATGCCACGTCGGATAAGATACGGCTCCAGCTCCTGCAATTAGGTATTGTCCTCAAGGACGAAAAGGACGGCGGCGTAAGCTATACTTTCAGCTGAGGCGCCCATTGATCCTCAGCTCTGACCGAGCCACGCCTTCACGATCTCTCTTTTTCCCGGAGGGCCCGGCCGCTTCTCTATACGGAAACCCGCGGACTGCATTGCGCGCCGTACCGCACCCTTACAGCAATAGGTCACCAGCAAGGCCCCGGAAGCCAGCTGCCCGGCTAACCTCCCGAATACGTCCGCTGTCCATAGCTCCGGCTGCACCACCGGATCAAAAGCATCATAGTATACCAGCCCGGCAGGCTGACACAGCACATGGTCCGGCCATACGTCCCGCGATTTATACAATGTAAAATAAGGACTGATAGACACAGGCTTCTCCCAATCACACTGGTGCAATCGCTCAAAACAGCTTTTCATATCCGGCCGTCCCAGTAACGTACAATAGTCGAGCATCCGGATCTCGTCACCCTCCAGCGGATAGGCCTCCACCGCCTCATACAACACCTGGCGCCCGGACCTTTCAGCCT
>DASZVM010000602.1:0-8357 GCA_035547295.1 Puia sp.
GACTCCTGTCTGTGCCGCCACGTATAGGAATTGAGCGATCACCGCCTTTACAAAGAGCCGGCGACTGAACAGTTCCGACAGACTTGCACGCTCGGAAATACCCTCCTCATTCTTTTCCCTGATCTCGGGCAGCCGCGTAAAAGCAAAGACAACACATACCAGCAGCACGATCGACCCGATCCACAGATAAGGCGTGACGAGGGAATCAAACCGGCCCGTCGAACGGCTCGCACCGAAAATAAGCATACCTCCGATGAGGGGACCCAGTATCCAGCCCAGTCCGTTAAAGGACTGCGCAATATTGATACGTCTGGCCGCGCCTTCGGGCACCCCCATAACAGTAGTATAAGGGTTAGCGGCCGTTTCGATGGTGGACAGACCACAGGCAATAACAAAAAGGGCGATGAGGAAAGGCACGAATGCCGCGAACTTCGCTGCCGGATAAAAGAGGAAAGCCCCCAGGGCAAATAGGGAAAGACCAAGGATGATCCCCTTGTGATAGCCGTAGCGTTTCATAAAAGTGCCGGCAGGCCCCGCCATCACCAGGTACCCGATATAAAGCGAGAATTGCACCATGCCGGATTGCGCCTTCGACACATGCAGCGTATTCTGGAAGTGTTTATCCAATACGTCCAGCAACCCGTGGGCAAATCCCCAAAGCAGGAACAGGCTGGTCACCAGGCAGAAGGGGAAAAGATAGCTGCTGCCGTCGGCGGCACGTAACAAGGGAAAAGACCCCCATCTTTTTTTCATCGTCGGTAAATTTTATTTGTATAATGGTCCGTAGTTACGGCATGCCTGGTAATCGGCCGTTTCAGGGTTTGAACCAAAGGAATGCCAGGCCGAGGGACGGAATATCTTCTCCGGAGATACGTTGTGCATACAGACAGGTATACGGAGGATGGATGCCAGGGTGATAAGGTCCGCGCCTATATGTCCGTAGCTGATAGCGCCATGATTGGCGCCCCAGTGCGCCATCACATTGTACACGCTGGTGAAAGCTCCTTCCCCTGTCAGCCTGGGTACGAACCAGGTAGTAGGCCAGGTCTTATCCGTGCGCTCATCAAGCACCTTATGTACATCATCAGGCAGATGGATAGTCATTCCCTCTGCTATCTGCAGTACAGGCCCAATCCCTTTTACCAGGTTCAGGCGACACATCGTTACAGGCATTCCGCCTTCTGTAACGAACTTGCTGGAATAGCCGCCTCCCCGGAAATAACCTGTCGCAGCGGGATACCAGGTCGTCGCATCCAGGCAATCCTGCGCCTCTTTAGCGCTGATCTCCCAGAAGGGCTTCATGACACTGGCTCCGTCCCGGCGCTGACGGCCTGAGCCGTCCAATGTAGCAGACCCCGAATTGATCAGGTGGATAAACCCTCCCGCGGCTGCCTTGTCCGCCTGCCAACCAGTGACCCTTTTTACCGCAGCCGGACTCCAGTAGGTACGGACGTCTGCGAATATCTGGGCCGTATTGGTCAGCAGATAGCCGAATAGCATCGATACCCCATTCAACGAATCATTCTCTGTCGCCACCATATAAGGAGCACGGATACCATTCCAGTCAAAAGAAGAATTCAGGATCGCTTCTGAAAAATCGCCATTGGGCAAAAAATCGGTCCATTGACGCTGCCCCTGAAAACCGCTGACCAGCGCATTATGCCCCTGGGCCTCCTCGCCAAATCCCTTTTGACGAAGCACCGGGTTGCCTGTCATCAGGTCCCGTATGATCATCGTCATCTTGATAACGAATTCCCAATCCTTGTCTTTTTGTTCCCTGCTGCGCTGCTTTTCCGGCAAGTTGGTATCATTCCCTTCTTTGCAATGCTGCCGGGTCCAGGACAAAGCCCGTTTGTATTCCTCCTCATCGTAGATCTTCTTTTCAATACGCCGGAGCACCTCCGTGGAATCGATGTATTCATTACGCATACCGAGATATTCCTGAAAAAGATCGGTTCCCACGATGGAACCTGCTATCCCCATCGACACAGTACCGATGGCCAGGTATGACCTGCCTTTCATCATCGCCGCGGCCAGTCCGGCCCGGGCAAAAGCCAGCAGCTTTTCGCGCACATCGTCAGGGATCACCTGGTCTCCCAGGTCCTGTACATCCTCTCCATAGATGCCAAAAGAAGGAATGCCCAGCTGGTTATGGGCGGCAAGCGTAGCGGCAAGATATACGGCACCGGGTCTTTCCGTCCCGTTGAATCCCCAGATGGCCTTGGGAATGGATGGGTCCATATCCATCGTCTCGCTGCCATAACACCAGCATGGGGTCACCGAAAGGGAGACGCCAACATTCAGCGTGCTGAACTTTGTCGCGCAGGCCGCGGCCTCTGCCACGCCGCCGATGCAGGAGTCCGCAATTACGCATTGCACGGGAGAGCCATCGGGATATTTAAGGTGCTGCTCATATAATGCAGCCACATTACGCGCCATCTGCATCGTCGTCTCTTCCAGAGATTCCCGTACACCTCCCAGGCGTCCGTCGATGATAGGTCTGATCCCTATTGCCGGATAATTTTTTTTCATTTTAATTTATTTAATAAATGATGTTTTAATCTTTGCGAGTGATACCCCTAATACCTTTTTGGTGATGGCATCGAGGGACGGTTCATCTCCGTTGATATGAAATACGCTGTGCTGATGGGACAGCGACGCACCGGCGCTGAGGAATGCGGCAGGGGAAACGCTTTCCAGCTCGAAGAACGGTCCCAATTGCCGCCCGTCGTCCAGCGGACCGTCATTGTATGCGTTTACCGCATCACCGGAGAATACTGGTTTTACGGTATCCCATGCCTGGTTCAGATATTTCGCCGCCGGATCCACGTCGAACATAACGATGGTCAATACCTGACTTTTGTGGTCATAGCTGCCGGCCGCCGGCAGGGCCATAGCTCCCCGGATCCCCAGCTTTCCCCTGCTTTTGCCATCCGCCTTCAGGAAAAGCATATTATCCTGCTGCTTCAGCCTGTCGGAGGAGATAGGACCGAAATAATCGCTGGTCACTGCCTGCCCGGAAGACCTGCCTTTTTTAAAAGGCACCACGATCACCGTCTCTTCCGAAGGGTTGAACATGTCCAGCATCCAGATACAGGGTGCGCCCGTGGATTCCGTCCAGGCATGATCGCCTGTATTGGTAATGGTGTTTTCCGTCCGGTAGCCCACCAGCCCGGCCCCGGCCCCGGCAGGAAGCCCCAGCAGGCCCCTGATCTCGTCCTCTTCCAGCAGCTGTACCGTACGAACAACCCGCAGCTTCAGCTGTGTCCCTGCATAGTTGAGCAGTTCCATGTTCTTCGCCATTCCCACGGCAACATGACTTTTAAAGGTCACCTCCCATGGTTCCGTATCGAAGGACGCGGGCGTATGCCAGTTGCTGAATTCCATGCCGGCGCCGGGTTGAAAAAAAAGTGAATATTTACCTCCCTCCGGTCCCAGCCATAGCCTGTTCTCCCCGCCATAGGCATTCATGTGCGCATGAAGAGGAGCATCGAAGGCCTTATAGTTGACCCAGCCATGGCTGCGTCCGCTGTCCCCGCCGGAAGTGGATGTAAACACTTTGGCCTGATACCTGGGGGATACGAGTACCCTGCTCTTGCCGTTCCCCAATATTACAGGATCATCATGCCGGGAGAGGAATTCCAGGTCATAGCCAAACGAACCTGGCTGGTGACCCTTACCCGACGAGCTCCCGCGTACCACCAGTCTGGCTTCGATGACAAGGTGCTGCATTCCTTTGTCGTCACCCTTGATCCGGCTCAATGCCAGATCTATCGCACCCTTGCCGATGTCGTAGAGGGATTGGCTGACATAGCTCACGGGAGAATAGAACAGGTCGAATGCATCGCTTTCATCAAATGAGACGACGGCCAGATCGTCAGGTATGCAGATGCCCGATAAGGTCAACAGCTTTAATGACTCTACGGCCAGGGAGTTGGTGGCGAAAAAAAATCCATTGACCTGAAGCGTAGGTTTTGTCATGCTGTCAATAACCGAACTAACATGGCTTCCCAGGTCCTGGTACGATACTTTTGCCAGCCAGGACTCCTCAAACTTTATCCCATTGTCCTCCAGGGCCGCCTTGTATCCCCTGATCCTTTCCTGCATATGCTCCATTTTGGTGTCATAGGCCATCATCGCTATCCTGTCACGGCCGCCCTTTATCAGGTGATCTGCTGCGTTATAAGCCGCCTGAAAATTGTTGATCACCACGTGGTCGGACTTTATGCCGGGGAAATACCGGTCGATAAGCACAACGGGTATCCGTTGCTTCTGCAGGTGTTTTATCTGCTTCTCTGTATTCTCTGAAGGAGCGATGATGAATGCATCTACGCCACGGTTGACGAACACGTCGATGAGCCGCATGGATTTCTCCGCGTTCTCATCGCTGCTGCCAAAAAAAACCACATAGTCCTGCTTCATTGCTTCATCCTCGATGATCCTGGCAATACTGGAAAAAAAAGGGTTGGATATATCGGCTACCACCACTCCGATGGTATTGGTCTTTCCGCTTTGAAGGCTTTTGGCAATAAAATTGGGTTGGTAGTTAAGAGATCTGGCCAGCTCACGGATCTTGCGGGCCATCTCATCTCCTACCCGGCCTTTTCTTTCTTTGTTGTTCAGCACATAAGACACCAGCGTAGTGGATACGCCCAGCTGCTCTGCAATGTCCTTTAACGATACTTTCTTGTTCATGCTATTTCAAATGTTCGGTCATCCATTCTTTGCCAAAATGAGCAGCTATCCGGAGGTAAGCTTCAGCCGCGGCGCCGTTGCCCCAGTCATAGATGGTAAACTCTCCGATACCAAGGCCGCCGGCCCCTGTGGTGCCGCCATGACCGTAATTCTCCATCATGAACCCATAATCCTCTTTGCCAAAAAAATCCCATTTCCGCTGCCACTGCTCTTTCGTTTTTGGATTATACGGAGAATACATCATTACAAAGGAAGCTTTCAGCGCCGCCAGGCCCCGCTGGATATACGCAGGATGGTTCAGCGCCTTGCCATATTGAAGGATCAGCTCGGCAAAAAGGCTTTGCCTGGAATCGTTCCACTCGCCGTCCCCATTCATGACCCCAAAACCACCAAGGACGTTTACATACATATAGGGAGGCTGCCAGCTGGCCTGATACATCAGCATCTCGTCAAGCACCCGCTGTCCATAGCGCAGATAACGGGCGTCGTGCAAAGTCTCAAATGACGCGTAAAGCGCCTGCGCCGTCCAGTACATGGAAAGCGTATTTTGCTTATATTGATCGTTACGGGCGATCTTCCGGCCCACCAGTACGTCCGAACCATATCTGCTGCAGGACCAATAGGTCTCAAAATCTTCCCATCTACCCTGGAAGATGATATGATCGATCACGGCCTGCATGGCTTTTATGGCCGCATCCCTGTACCTGGCATCACCGGATACCTTGTACATCTCCAGCAAAAAAGTCACGGACATGGATGTTTCGGGTGAGCTGTCCAGGTGAGGCAAAGGCTCCATCGACCCCAATGCGAGCCAGGCGGGGAAAAAACCGTCCGGCCGCTGGATCCCCAGCAACGCATCCGCATAACGCTTTGCATATTGCACAAGCCGGTCGTCCTTTTGCAGCTCTTCATACCATTCCAGCATGAGGTACGCCGTATAGCTCATATCCAGGATATGGAAAGGCGATTGCCGTATATCGTTCGTATAGGGATTGCGGTTCGAATTCCCGAAGTAAGCGCTGTCCCAGCCTTTTGAGCGGTGCAGGACTTTCCCGTTCTTGTTCACCGTCTCCATGGGAGTGGCGATCACCGCATAAAAAAAGCCGTCCTTTTGAGGGAAAGAAAGCGCCAGCTCCTTTGTTTCAAGCGCATATCTCAATAGCATGGTGTCCTTCTTCTCACGCGCGTACCTGTACAGCCCCGAGGCCGACCTCAAAGAGTTGAACCAGGCCTGGTTCCAGATGGAACGGTCCTCTCTTTCATTGACGTCCCCTTTCCAGTTCGGGCTTTGGGTCACATTGACGATAAAGACCGGCGCTCCCACTTTTTTGCCGTCCAGCTCCAGTTCCTGCCAGACGCTTTTCTTCCATGACCCAAAAGCCCATTGATAGGTCTGGCTCACATCAGGGGCAATAGCCCTGGCAGGGAGCGGTTCTCCCTGAAGGAACAGCGATCGGCCCCATTTTTCCCAGCAAAAGGACAGGGGCCGCTGCCAGGGGTCGAAGAGGTGCGCGGTATCGCTTGATGTAAACAGGTAAAAGCCTACCGTCCTTTTGCCCGGAGGATAGACTGCTCCCCGTCGCCTGTAATACAATACGTGTTCTTTTATTTTGGAAAGACTGAGACCCAGTGTCAGCCTGTTTGCGGGGGCATCCATATCCATATACCAACCGCTGCCCGGGTTGCTGGTATTGTTCTGTCCGGCAAGGATATCCAGGTCCGGCACGACCACCAGTTGCTGCCGCTGCGACTGGACGATCATGGCAGGGGTACGGAAGACATGCTGCGCGATGATATTGCTGTCCGTAGGGGTCAGATGAGGGGCCCAGTGGAAAACGGGACTGAAATCCGGTGTAATATTGATCTGTACGTCATCCTGCCGTACTGTGTCGGCCAGGTCCCAGCTCACCATGACATGGACGATGCCCTGTCCGGTGACGGAGTATTGCACGGAAGGCCCGGCGCTTCCCATCCTGTCACACCGGATCTCACGCACATATGTCCGCAAAGAGACGGGAAGCGCCGGCTGGCAGAATCCGCAGATGGACAATAAGCAAGCAATTGCGACAGCCAGTATACCTTTCATACAAGGGAAATTTATCGTGGTTTCAGGATACTAATTGGTATAGCCCGGGTTTTGCTTTGCCAGCGTATTGGTCTGTGTCTCCGTATTGGGTATCGGCGCCACCAGGTTGTGCGCATCGATCTTGATATTGCCCCCCGGGAACTCATGCGCAAGATTGGCATTCATGATGGAAATGGCCGATGCTTCTCCCATACGCAGCAGATCGTGCCAACGGTGACATTCAAACGCCAGCTCCACCTGCCGCTCGTGCATGACCTTCTGTATAAAGGTCCCCGGTGTGGCTGAGCTGACAGGTCCCAGCCCGGCCCTGGCACGGACATCATTGATCAGACCATAAGCTTCAGTGCCCTCTCCCAGCGCCTCGGCCAGCAGCAGCTTGGCATCCGCAAAACGTAAAATGGGGAAATCGGTATTGGCATCGTTACCCACGGCCACACCAGGGTCCTTGAACTTCTTTATATAGGGGACATTGTTAGGATCATAATCAATGGAGGCCGCCAGCCTTTTATCGCCGGGCTCATAGGCGTTGATAAGGTCCTGCGTAGGTGTATTCGGGGAAGTGCTTCCATTGTTCCCTCCCGGCACGATCAAAGAAGCAGGTGCAAAGTAGTTCCAGAACATACAGCCATTCAGGGGCGGCAGGAACTGGATCTCGAAAATGGACTCCGGCGAATTCTTTGTTCCCGGCGTCCAGATGTCCGCATAATTGGGCAGCAGCGAATACGGCGTACCCGGAAAGACTACTTTCCTCAGCGCGGTGACAGCCGCCGCGTTATCGCCTTTCTGCAGCTCTACCTTACCCAGCAGCGCATACGCAGCATAAGAAGTAGCCCGTCCGATGTCCGCACCCGTATAGCTGGCGGGCAGGTTTGTCGCTGCCGCTGTCAGGTCGGAGATGATCTGCAGGTAAACGGAATCCGGGCTTGACCTTACCAGGTTGTTATCCCCGCTTAACGAGGTCGTTTCGTGAATACGCAACGGCACGCCCCCATAATCCTGGAGCAGCAGGAAGTAGACCTGTGCCCGGATGAACTGGGCCTCCCCTACGATCTGGGCCTTTTTGGTGGCATCCATGGTAGCCCCCGGCGCCCTGTCGACCACCGCGTTGCAGAGATTGATGCAATTATAGGCGAGGGCCCACATGCCCGTTACGGAAGTATTCCCCGATTGAATGGTAAAATTGTCGGCGGCTTTATGCTCAGCCTGTCTTCCAAAATTCTGGTTGGTATTGTCCGACCTCGTCTCTTCAAGATTGTACAGCGCCAGCTCCGACCCCATATAAAGGCTTTTGTGCGCTGAATACACACCGTATATAGCTGCCGTCATGTCGGCCTCGTTCTTAAAGAACTGCTCTTTGGGTATCCTGTCCACGGGGACGACGTCCAGAAAATCTTTCTTACAGGAAGAAAGCATCACGATAGACAGCAAGGCTGCGGCGCCAAACCTGATACCGGATATTTTATATTGAATTGTATATGGCATAGTGATCGCTTTTATTAGAATGAGAAATTGATACCTAATGTAAATATCCTCGGCAAAGGCGGCGTTGCCACCGAATTGAGGCCTAATGTCTTGT
>DASZVM010000603.1:0-3395 GCA_035547295.1 Puia sp.
CGTGCTGCTCGTTCCATTCCTTTACGAAATCGCTGATCTCGATCTCCGGTACGGCATTGTCCCCATGGCCGCTCCACCGGATATAGGATATCTCATAAGGGTATTTGATATCCTTCAATACTTCCGTATATGAGGCGACAAATGATGCCGACAGATGCGGGAGACCATGAGATAAGGCATATCCTTTATAAGGTATCCAGACCAGCACCTTTTCTTTCCCCGACTGCGAAAGCCAGTAGAAAGGCTTGTTCTCCCAGGCAGGAAGGATATCCCCTATGCGATCAAAATAATTGGGCGCCGCGGAAAAATATTTTATCCCCGCCTGCGCCATGGCCGTCACCGTCCCCCAGGTGTAGCCCGGGACATCGCTGATCATGGCGGCATCCACTTTCACGCCCGTCTGCTGCTCCAGGGTCTTGGAGAATTTAAAAAGACGCAGCAGTTCCTCCGGCCGGCAAAGCCCCGTCAGCGTATTGATGTACATGCCATTCAAAGCCACTCCCCCATCCTTTACCGCATCGATAAAGTCCTTTTTCTGCCGATCGCTCATTCTCTGCAGGAAAAGGTCCGCGACATAGGTCCCTTCCAGGTTCCAGACGAACCTCGCCCCTGCGGGATAACCCTTCGTCCGCCGCGCATATTCGATACCCTTCAGCAGGTTGTCGATCTGCTTTTTCTCTATCGCCGTCTGTATCTCCGTGTATCCGATATCGTTATGTGATTGGGGCAGGATATATACGGTTTTCAGGGTGACGGGCTGCAGGACGATAGTCCTTTCGCCGGCAGGCTTATTATCTTTTTCCAGGGTGATCGCCACGGCCGAGTCCTTCGTCACCACGGGCGTGCGTACCTCCCATTGATTGCTGCCCTCCGTCAGCTGCAGCACTTGCGGGGGCATCCCGGGTATTTTCACGGTGAGCGTTCCGGGATTGCCTGTATTGAGCACAGACACCGATGCGGATTGATACAATGCCCCATCCCGCCGGATGACAAAAGGCAGCCCCTTTACTTCAGAGATGAGAACAGAGGGACGCACAGGCTGCAATGCAACGCTCCCGGGCGCTTCCAGACCTACCCAGTCATAGAGGAACCAGCTCCCCGAGACAGTGGTGATGCTGATATTATTATTCCCCCTCACCAGCATGCTGACAGGGAATGCAAGGGTGAACGCATATTTTTTCCCCTTGGATACATCGCCATAAATAGCCGTTCCCCCACCCGTGGGTAAGGTCTTTTCCAATACATGTCCGTTGATGGAGATGCCCAGCTCATCGCTGGCATAGTTATGCGTATCGAGAAGCCGCACCTGCAGCCGGCAGCTGTCCGCGGCAGGAAGGTCCTTTATCCCAAAAAGAATGGAAAAGCTGTGTTGCCGCTGTCCCGCCCAGGCATCGTCCGGGCCGGGATGCACAAAAGGCCAGTCCGTATTTTCATGACTGCGGCCAACGATAAAGAGGCCGTCCTTTTTGAACCATGCGCCATAATGAGGGGCGCCGGTAAACTCGGCCATGCTGTTGTCCGGCCTGCCTATCTGCCATAGATATTTTTCCGTGTTTTGGGCGTGCAGATCGTTAAATAGCAATGCTATGACGGTCAGGAAGAAAGCTGCGTGCTTCATATAAGTATATTAGAATGTTCAAACATACTTACATTCCTTTGAATAAAAAAAATTACAACGCAACAACTTTTGCCGGCACCGCTTTTTTCTGCATCCCCAGCCGGCGGCGACCCGGTAGCGCGGCAAACCGGTAGCTATTGATAGGCACGACATTGGCACGCCGCGAGAAATCACCGGGCCCTTTATGGAGTATCCTGTAATAGATCGTTCCTCTGATAAATCTGATAAAACCAGGCAAGTTGCGAAAGAGTAAGTTCATAAAAAGGCAGCAACCTAAAACATGCCATATACTAACACAATAGCTATCAACGTACTAAAAACAAACCATCACAAATATTTTCCCAATTACGGAATAGCCCTGGAAAATCTAGCCGCCGTCTCTGTCAATTGCCGGAGGTATTCATCCGTCACTGGTTGTTTTCCATTCACAAGAGCGCTGCCGATGCCAAAGGCAACGGCGCCTGCCCTATAAAAGTCCGATATATTCTCCAGGCTGACACCACCGGTAGGCATAAGGGGGATCTGCGGCAAAGGCCCCCGCAGGTCCCCGAAATAACCCGCACCCACCGAAGCAGGGAACACCTTGATGATATCCGCTCCGTTCCTGTAAGCAGTAAGGATCTCCGTAGCCGTAAAGGCGCCGGGAATGCTGACGGCTTGTAATTGCCGGGTGACCTGGATGGTGGGTATGTCCAATGTAGGAGAGATAATGAACCGCGCGCCCGCATCGATGGCTGCCTGCGCCTCCCCGGCATCCAGCACAGTCCCCGCCCCCACCAGGAGCCGGTCGCCCATCCGGACGGACAGGTCCCGGATAACAGCCAGCGCATCAGGTGAGTTCAGGGTGATCTCCAGCAGACGGATGCCGCCCGCATACAAAGCAGCCGCGATATCAGGCACCGCATCCGGCCGCACACCGCGCACGATAGCCACTATCTTATTTTCGAGGATTTGTTGTAAAGGAGTCATTTCTGTAAAGCTAAAGATTTAAGAAATGCTTGCTACTTATTAAATAATTTATTAAGTTTATAAACCATTACTAAACTACGCATGGAATGATTGGGAAAGCCACCATCCCGTTCAATACTCAGCTAAAGTACCGCCTGGTCCGGCAGCTGTACTTCTCCGGTGTCGCCTCCTGTAACGACCTGAGCGAAGCCCTCGGTAAAAGCCTCCCCCATATCGCCAAATCACTGTACGAAATGATCGATGAAGGTTATGTCATCGAAAAAGGATACGCCCCTTCCAATGGAGGCAGACCACCCCTGATCTATGCCCTCAAGCCGGAAAAAATGTATATGCTTTCCGTGGCCATCGACCAGCTGTACACCCGCATCGGCATCCTTGACCTGGCCGGAGAGTTCATCCTGCCCGTGGAAACCATCGAGCTAAAGCTGCTGCACAATAAAGACGCGCTGGCCGTACTGACAAAGGCCCTGACCAGGGTCCTCGGCCAGTTGGGAAAGGACAGGAAGAGGATCATCGGCGCAGGCCTCAGCATGCCCGGTTTTGTCAATACCCGCAGCGGCATCAACTTCACCTATCTCTCCACCAACAGTAAAGAAAGCCTGCGGGATTTTCTGCAGCGGCACCTGCACATGCCTGTCCATATCGAAAATGATTCCAGCGTCCTGGCCCTGGCAGAGCTGAAAATGGGATTGGCAAAAGGTCTGCAGGACGTCATGGTCATCGACATCGGCTGGGGCGTGGGACTGGGAATGATCGTGGGCGGCGGTCTTTTCCGGGGGCATACAGGCTACGCAGGCGAGCTGAGCCA
>DASZVM010000604.1:0-6803 GCA_035547295.1 Puia sp.
CCCCAATGCAAATAACCCCTTCGCATACCCTCAGTTTCCCTTCGCCAATCCTCCTTATGCGGCGAGGGCGTATGCCTACGTCAGTGCCGCACAATATGACGCGCTGGTGGCCTGCTGGTATTATAAAAAACTTTATAACAGGCCGGCCCCTTATAAGGTGGATTCCACCATCAAGAGCTATGTACCTCAATCGACACTGCCGTCCTATCCTTCCGAGGCGGCGGTATTGGCGGGCGTAACGGCTGAAATGATGAAGCTGCTGTTCCCCGGAGAGATCGGCTCCATCCAGCAAAAACTGCAGGAAGCCGAGCTGGCCGCCATCATGTCGGGTGCCGCCACCCGCAGCGATATCAATGCCGGGGAGGCGTTGGGCAGACAGGTGGCTCAGCTGTTCATCACCCGCGCCAGGGGCGACAATGCGGGCAAGGCGGTGGGCACGCCTACCGACTGGAGCAATTTGGTTACAACCACCGAGGCGAAGAGCCAGGTGCCCTGGCTGAGCCTGGAGGCACCGGCACGTCCTCCCATGCTGCCTTTGTTCGGGAAGGTAAAATGTTTCCTTTTCGATTCGGCGACCATGGTATCCTTGCGTCCCGGGCCTCCTCCTCCCACGGGCAGCGACGAGATAAAGTCGGCCACGGCGGAGGTATATGGAAAGGTGAAGAGCCCGACCCGGGAACAAATGAGGATCGTACAGTTCTGGGCGGATGGCATCGGCACGGCAACGCCTCCCGGTCATTGGAATGCCATTGCTGCCGCGGATTTTATAAAGAAGAACTGGAGCGAAATACGTTGGGCGAGGAACTTTGCCTTACTGAACTGCGCTGAAATGGATGCGGGCGTTTCCTGCTGGGATATCAAATATTTTTATTTCAACCCCCGTCCCACCCAATTGAATGGCGAGATAAAGACGCTGACAGGGATACCGAACTTCCCATCGTATGTATCGGGTCACTCCATGTTCAGCGCTGCGGCCGCCACCATACTGGGACATATCGTTCCCGAACGGGCTTCCGCTTATATGGCGATGGCGCAGGAGGCCGCCAATTCCAGGTTCATCGGCGGCATCCACTATAAAGTGGATTGCGAGGTGGGATTAACCGTGGGAACAAACGTAGGTAATTACGCCGTTCAACGTGCGCTGCACGACGGTGCTGAATAAGAGCTTTAATTGGATCATAAGCAAAAGTAAAACGCCGCGATTCTTCGTGGGGTTTTTTTTCTAAACGTTTGCCGCAAGGGGTTAAATTATATTTCTCATGAACAAAACCTTTCTTATTTCCGCTTTTTCCATCCTTTGCGCCGGAGCCCGGGCCCAGGAAAAACCGCCGGTACGCATGCTGGACAGCGTTCTTATCCGCAGCACCATACAACCGCATCTTCCGGAGGTGCAAAGCGTCTATATCTTCTCCGGCAAAAAGACCAATGACATTGTCCCTGACGCCAGCGGGGCCAACCTGGCGGGTAATGTATCCCGTATGGTCTTTGCACGTATACCCGGTCTCAATGTCTGGGAAATGGATGGCGCCGGCACACAGGTGAATGTCGGCACCAGGGGGACGGACACCCACCGCAGCATCGAGATGAACATGCGGCAGAACGGGTATAACACCAACTCCGATATGTTCGGCTATCCCGAAGATCATTATACGCCCCCCATGCAGGCCATCAGCGAGATACAGCTGGTGAGAGGATCGGCTGCCCTTCAGTTCGGCAGCCAGTTCGGGGGGATGATGAACTATGTGATGAAAAATGGCGACAGCACCCGTCCCTTTGTATTGGAAAGCGAACAAACGGCGGGCTCGAATAAATTCTTCAATTCCTTCAATGCTGCCGGCGGTACGGTGGGAAAGATCAACTACTACGCATATTTTGACCAGCGCCAGGGCGATGGCTGGCGGCCCAGCTCTGCATTTAATTATCAGTCCATGTACGCGGGAGTGACCTGCCGTTTCAACGCGAAGGGCAGCATTGCCTTTCAGTTCTCCCGTATGAACTACCGTCAGCAGATTGCCGGCGGGCTCACCGATGCGCAGTTCAAACAAGACCCCCGCCAGGCCACCCGCAACCGCAATTTCTTTAACCCGGAGATCAATATCCCTGCCCTGTTATTTAATTACGAGCTGTCCCACAACACACAGCTGTCCGTTACTTCGCATTATTTAGGCGGACAACGCAACAGCGTGCAGTTTATCAATACGCCGAATATTGCCGATACCTTCAACACGGCGCTTGGCTCTTATAATCCCAGGCAGGTGGACAGGGACTATTACAGCGGTTTTACCACGGAAGCCCGTCTGCTGCATCGTTATACATTGGGAAAGATGACCGCTGCCGTTGCAGGGGGCGTCCGTTATTTCACGGAATCCACCCGCCGCAAACAGAAAGGGGTGGGTACTATAGGAAGCGATTTTGACCTGAGCCTGGTAAAGCCCTATGGTATTGACCTCCACCTGCACACGAACAATTATGCTGTTTTTGCCGAGAACCTGCTGCGGGTGACTTCCCGTTTCTCCGTCACACCGGGTATCCGGTGGGAGAGCATCGAATCCAGTCTGAAAGGAGTGATCAACAATGCCGGCTTCCCGGTGGCGTATACGGGTAAAAGAAATTTTCCCTTGCTGGGCGCGGGTCTTCAATACCAGGTGAGCAAGGGTACCCAACTGTATGGTAATTTCTCCCAGGCGTACCGTCCGTATATCTATGCCAGCATTACGCCGGCGGACCAGGTGGGTGTCATCGATCCCAACCTGAAAGACAGTAAAGGATACGATGGGGATCTTGGTTACCGGGGCCGGGTGGGTGACTGGCTGCATTTTGACGTCAATCTGTTTTACGTTTATTATGGCAACAGGGCCGGTCAACTCACCCTCACCAAACCCGATAACAGCACCTATCTGTATACCACCAACATCGGCAATGCCGTAGCGAAGGGTGTGGAAGCTTATACGGAGGCCAGCCTGGCGGGCGCGGGTCTGCTGACAGGCGGGCGTATCGACATCCGTGTATTCAATTCATTCTCTTATACCCATGGACGATATACCAGCGGTCAGATCAGCAATGCGGGTCACAATGTATCGCTGAAAGGCAACCGGACGGAAGGTACGCCGGATTATATCGACCGGGCGGGTCTGATCTTCCAGTCGGGCTCATTACGATCGACCCTGCAATACAGCTATACGGGCAGGAATTTCAGCGATGCCAATAATACGGTGTCCAATCCCACGGGCGCCACGGGCATCGTCCCTGCGTACCATCTTTGGGACTGGAGCGCTGACTGGGCTTTCCTGACACATTATCATGTTTCCGCAGGTGTGAATAACCTGGCGGATGCGCATTATTTTACGCGGAGGATCAATATGTATCCCGGGCCGGGCATATTGCCGGGCGATGGAAGGACTTTTTATATTTCTTTGGGGTTGAAGTTGTAGATTTAGGTCTACAAACACCAACCGCGGAATGAACATAAAAAGAATCACCGGCATACTCCTTCTGTTCCTATGCACCCTGTCGTTTGCTCAGCCTGTCGTCACTACCCCTCCCGACAAGATATATGGAAGGCTATTCGTGGACGTGCAAATGAACAAGGTATTTGCCGATGGCAAGACCTTTGTAGATTGCGTTCCCAAACGCAAACCGGCGGACATCGTAGCGGATTATGAAGCAGGCAAAGGCGCGGCCGGCTTTGATCTGAAGAAATTCGTACAGGATAATTTCGATCTGCCCCAGAACCCTGCAGATAATTATAAAACGAATGCGTCGGAGGATGTGGTCACCCATATCAAAAACCTCTGGGCTGTCCTGAAGAGGACCCCTGACAAGGTAGTGGAAGGCAGCTCGCTGTTGCCGTTGCCTTATCCATATATCGTACCGGGCGGGCGTTTTCGTGAAGTATATTATTGGGACAGTTATTTCACCATGCTGGGTCTGAAAGAAAGCGGTGAGACGGAGACCATGTACGACATGATCAGGAACTTCGCTTATCTCATCGAAAATTACGGACATATACCCAATGGTAACAGGACCTATTACCTGGGTCGTTCACAGCCCCCTTTCTTTTCCGTAATGGTAGAGCTGCTGTCGGAGATCAGGGGTGACAGCGTCTACCAGGAATTCCTTCCCGCTATGGAAAAGGAATACCAGTTCTGGATGGATGGCAGCGATAAGCTGAAGCCGGGAGAAGCATACAGACGGGTAGTGCGTTTGAAAGGAGAGGATGTGCTCAACAGGTATTGGGATGATGCAACTACGCCCCGGCAGGAGAGTTGGAGGGAAGATGTATTGACGGCACAACGTTCCGGAAGGGACAAGATAGAAATGTATCATCACCTGCGGGCGGCGGCAGAGAGCGGCATCGATTTCAGCAGCCGCTGGTTTGCCAATGGGAAGAGCCTGGTGACGATACGGACGACGGATATGGTGCCCCCTGACCTGAATGCGCTGCTGTACCATCTGGAGCTCTCCATCGCCAAGGCCAAGCTGATGAACAAGGACGACTCCGCCGCGGGCGTATATCGCCGCAAGGCTGTCAGGAGAGGAGAGCTTATCGACAAATACTGCTGGAACAAACTTCAGTCCTTTTACACGGACTTTAACTGGAAAACGGGGAAGCAAAGCAACCATATCAACCCGGCAGGGATGTATCCCTTCTGTTTTATCAATGAGCATCCGGACTATATGAGCTTTCTGGGGACCAAGGTGGCGGACGTCATCCGGCGGAAATTATTAAAGCCGGGCGGCATCGTCACCACGGAATTCAATACGGGTGAACAATGGGACGCGCCAAACGGCTGGGCTCCCCTGGAATGGATGGTCATCTGGGGGCTGGACCGGTGCGGACAGAAAGACCTTGCGGCGGATATTGCGCGGCGTTGGGTGAACCTGAATGAGAAAGTCTATAAAGAGACGGGCAAGCTGATGGAAAAATACAATGTGGAAGACATCAATAAAGAAGCGGGTGGGGGTGAATATGCCGGCCAGGATGGATTTGGCTGGACGAACGGGGTACTGCTGAAGCTGATCAATAAATACAATCTGCCGAAGGAATAGCTATGTCCCGCTGGTATTTAATTTCTTTATCAGCTGATCAAGGGTTACCCCCTTTTTATCACGATATAGTATGATGACATCATAACCCCCCGATTCCTTCTTTTGCTGTTCCGTCAAAAGATAGGTAAACTCGGGATCGCAATATCCCGATTCGTCCAATCGTCGTTTCACCCGGTGGAGATATTCTGAAATACTTCTCTGTTCGGCATTAATTGGGCGCTGACTATAGTTTTGTTCAAAGATCGCCACCTTTTTACCGGAAAAGTTTAATGGAGATGTGACGTATCTGCCATATTTATATAGTTCATTGAGAAATTCAGCATTTGCCTGGTTCAACAAGGGACTATTATCAGTGCCTGCATCGGCGGGGATCTGGGGAAACCCATTACGGGCATCCGCAATTGCATCTGCTCTTTTAAGTCTTCGCATCTTCCCTCTTATCTGCTTACCTGCTATTACCACAACGGCATCCAGACCATTGGTCTGCTTTTTTTCTTCGGCATTCAAAATGTAAAGCTGGTACAGGCAGTTGTTTAGCCGCCCCCGGAAAAAAGCCTTTTTTGTCAGCGGGAGTGTCCATTTTCCAATACCCCAGTAACCACCGGACATCAGTTCCATAAAACCGACATATTTGCCGTCGAAATTGAAACTGCCGGGTTTGATATTTTTATTCAACCAGGCGCTTTCCTCTATAGTAAGCCTGGGGTTATTATCCACCGGGCGGATGTCGATATCCTGTCCGAATGATGAGATGTCGATCAGGAGGAAGAACGATAAGATCCTGAATAGCTTCATATGACAATAGGTTAACGTCATTTGAAATTAGTAATTTCGCGCAAAATTCTCATATTGAAAACTTTTCTCTCCATCCTGGCCCTGGCTTTTCTGCTGGGATCCTGTACACAGAACAATGTAACGGAAGACGATAGCCTGAAACAATATTTTGATGGATCGGGTGTCACCGGCACATTTGGGATGTTTGATAACGGGCAGGGGCATTTTACCATCTATAACCTGAGACGTTTCAGGGATAGTGCGTATCTGCCGGCGGCGACCTTTGATATCCTGCAGTCCCTGGTGGGGATACAGACGGGAGTAGTCAACAATGACAGTTCGCTTATCGGCGATCTTTCCAGGAGCTGGACTGACAGTGCGTTGATGAAAGCAAGCCACCTGCCCACCGACAGTGAGCTTTGCCGTGCTCCCGTGATGATGTTGTCGCAGGCATTCAGGCTCTCCTGCACGAAGGCTTTTCAGGGATTATCCCAACGGATCGGCAAAGACACCCTGAAAAAATGGATCGACTCCCTCAGCTATGGCAATAAGGATATCAGCAGTGCTGTGGATACTTTCTGGCTGGATAATCATCTGACCATTACGGCCGATGAGCAATTGGGTCTGATAAAAAGGCTTTATTTCGATCAGCTGCCTTTTTTTGTCCGCAGCCAAAAGCTCGTCCGGGAGATGATGCTGAGAGAAAGCAACTCCAACTACCAGCTGAGCTATAAGATGGGGACGGGTATTCGTAAGGATGGACACGTCCTTACCTGGATCACGGGATGGGTGGAGGAGAATAAACACCCCTATTTCTTCGTTTTGAACCTGGATGCAGCAGATTTCACTAAGGATTTGAATTTCAGTGGATTGAATATTCTCAAGGATATTTTGAAACAGATGGGGTTCTTCCAGGGCAAGAAATAATAAAAAGCAACATATGACGGCCTATATCGTGTTTGCTATCGTCATACTGGCTT
>DASZVM010000605.1:0-11783 GCA_035547295.1 Puia sp.
GAATGCCTGCTACAATAATAAATGGATATGAGATCTTTATGGTCATGTCAGGAGAATGTTGGTTATTGACGTTCCGACCGGACGATCACGGGCGGATGTTTTGGAGATGTCGAGGACTATCAGACAATGCGGAGCGCTTCGGGGGGAGGTGTTATTATGTCGAAGGAGATGGCCTTTATTTTTTCAGCTTTATGTTCTACGAATTGGCCGGCATTATGATCCTGCGTCTTTTTTTCCTGAACCCTGATCGAAACAGGTTGGGAAAGATCGTATACGGTTGTTTTGGTTATGTGGAAGGTCTGGCCTGTATCGTCGTCTTCGTCGTCGGCAACGTTGTCAAGACCGGCAAGCACCCCGATGTATTCCAGCACGCTGTTGACGTCATCTATTTTTTTACCGTTGCGATCGAAGGCGTCAAGCTCTGGAGTTTGCGGCAGGAACATGGAAGTGTTCATGTGTGACAGTAAGACCAGGAATGCCAGTACCTTTTTCATTTCGGCTCAAATATACAGTTATCCGGCTGATAAAACGGATCCGTTGATGAGGGGGAGGGGCAAAGTGGTGAGCGGTGAGCTGCGAGCCGCGAGCGGGGATGGTCAGCTTTTTCCCAGGTGTACGAGGATATTGCGGTGCATTTCTTCGGGGCGGAAGGGTTTGTGCAGGTAGCCGTTGAAGCCGTGTTTCTGCAGATCGTCATACATATTCTCATAGACGGCGGCTGTGAAGGCGATGGCGGGGATCTCCTTGTTGATCTCGCGGACGTTCCTGAGCAGGGTTTTGCCATCCATCTGGGGCATTTCCAGGTCGATGAGCAGCAGATCGAAAGGATGTTGCCGGAACAGGTCCCATGCGATGCGGCCATTTTCCGCCATGACGAGGCTGGCGCCCCAGCTGAGCAGGAAGCGGCGGGCGATGTTCATGTTGACGGCGTTGTCTTCGACCAGCAGGATCTTTACGCCATGAAGCTTTTTTACGCCGTCCTTTTTTTCTATTGGTGTGGTGATCGCAGACTGCTGGAATGCGAGGTCGAGGGTAAAGTAAAAGGTGCTTCCTTTACCGGGCTCGCTTGTAACTTTTAGTTGTCCGCCCATTTTTCGTACCAGTTCCCGGCAGATGGTAAGGCCCAGTCCCGACCCTCCGTATTTGCGGGTGGTTTCTGCGTCGGCCTGGGTAAAGCTGTCAAAGATAAGGTGTACTTTTTCCCGGGGGATACCGATGCCGGTGTCTACCACGGCGAAATAGATGTTGGCGCCGGATCCTGTCTGGCGATTGACGTGGGCCCGCAGCTTTACGGAGCCCGTTTCGGTGAATTTGACCGCGTTGGAAAGGAGGTTGAGGATGACCTGTTTCAGGCGCATCTCGTCTCCTATCATCCTTTTATCTTTTGGAAGCGTGTCCATCTCCAGGTAGAGGCGGATATTTTTTTGTCGTATCGTCGTGGTCACCGTGTCGGCTGCCTGCCGGAGCGTCGCCGCCAGGTCAAACGGCTGCCGGGTCAATTCCAGCTTGCCTTCGTCGAGCTTATTAAAATCCAGCACTTCATTGACAAGATGGAGCATATGCTGGGATGAATCCACCAGTATCCTGCAATGTTCGTTTTCCCGCAGCAATTCGTGATCCTGCATCAAAAGGTGGGTAGTGCCGATGATGGCGTTCAAGGGGGTCCGCAGCTCGTGGCTCATGTTGCTCATGAACCGGGTTTTGGCTGCGGCGGCCTTTTCCGCGCGGTCCCTTGCCTGGGTGATCTCCAGCTCAGCTTCCTGGAGAGAGGCGATGTGTTTTTTGTTCTTCTTTTCCTTGGCGTCCAATAACCGGAGGACTACGTAGAAAAAGACCATGACCAGCAGGAAGTTGATGATGATATTCAGTTTGCGGTGATTATAAGCAACGGTTTCCGTCACCTTTTCGAACCTGGTAGTATCATGTGGAAGGAAGAGGACGATAGTCAGGAGGTTCAGCAGGGTGGCCGTGATAAAGATCGTTACGACAAGGTTGTTCTTACGTACGCGCAGGAAGAAGATCATGGCCATGACGAAGGGGAACAGGTACAGGAAAGAGCCCTGGTCGGTGCCTTGTACGTAACAAAGGGATAAAGCGTGCAGGTTGACAAAGAAAATACTGAGGAGAGTAGGTATGGCGGGAAGGCCTTTCTGATTGAAAAAAATGAATATGAACAGTATGAGGATGCCGACTATTTCGATAGTGGCGCTGTATGTCATGCGATCCGCGAGGTAGTAAATAAAATTGATAAAGTTGCAGCTCATGGCCAGCACGATAAAGGTATTCAGCCTCCAGAAGCTGGCCCTGGGGTTTTGAGCAAGGGGTGTTATTGCCTGGTTTTTCAACTGGTTTTAAGGATTGGATCTATTAAATATATATTAAAAAATCAAGATGTGCAAGACCCTAAAAAAATTTGCGCAGTCAAATAACTGCGCGTATATTTGCAGTCAAATAACAGCATATGAATTTTCGAAGAGATGTCTTTCAGGCGATATCGGATCCTACCCGGCGGGCGATACTGGCTTTGATCGCGGTGGGTGGCATGACGCCCAATGCGGTGGCTGAGCATTTCGACAGTGCGAGGCAGACGATCTCCAAGCATTTACAGATACTGACCGAGTGTCAGCTGCTCAGGCAGGAGCAGTCGGGGAGAGAGATCTATTATCATCTGAACCCTCAAAAAATAAAGGAGATATCGGACTGGGCGGAGCAATTCCGGGAGTTGTGGGAGGGGCGTCTCAAGCATATGGATAAGGTATTGAAATCGATGAAAAAGAATTGATAACCTAAAAAAATACATCGTTATGGCTGAATTTGTAAAAGTGACAAAGGTCTTCGATGCTGCTGTCGAAGATGTATGGAAATTATGGACGGAACCCGAGTATGTAAAGCAATGGTGGGGGCCGGATAAGTTTACCTGTCCTGTGGCCGATATCCAGTTCAGGGAGGGGGGAACCTCGCTGGTATGCATGAAGGCGCCGGATGATTTTGGGGGAGCGTCCCATTACAGCATCTGGAAGTATACGAGGATCGTCCCGTTGGAAAGCATTGAATTTGTGCAAAACCTGGCGGATGAGAAGGGGAATAAGAAGAAGCCGACCGATGTAGGGATGCCGGGGGATTTCCCTGAGGATGTCAGGACGGAGGTAATATTCAGGCAGCTTGGGAAAGATAGGACGGAGATGACTGTGACGGAGTATGCGGATTTCGGGCAGATGAGCCATTTTGCGCAGCTTGGTCTGGATCAGTCGCTGGAGAAGGCTGTTTGCGTGTTCAGGAAATAGGATGTGGGCGGAAGGCAAAAAAATCATTATTTTGCCCATCTGCCGATGATCAGCCTGGAACAATCATATGATGAGCGCAGCTTATTGCAGAGGTTAAGGTTGGGAGAGAATGATGCTTTCCTGGAACTTTATAACATATACCATTCTGCATTATATAATTATGTGCTGCGCTTTGTAAAGATACCTGCCATTGCCGAGGATATATTGCAGGATACCTTTCTAAAGATCTGGGAGATCCGGGACCGTATCGATCCGGATCTTTCTTTTAAAGCCTATCTCTATCGCATTTGCCGTAACAATGTCTTTAAGTTGGTGAAGAAAATAGCCGGTGATGAGAGTCTCCGTCTCCGGGTGATGCTGCAATTCAGGCAAGGCGTATCGGATGCCGATCTGAAAGTACGCTGGCAGCAATATGAGGAGATCCTGCATACTGCTATCGACCAGCTGCCTCCCCAGCGGCAGCGGGTATTTATGTTATGCCGGGAAGAGGGGCTTACTTATGATCAGGCGGCTGCGGAGCTCGGTATTTCCCGTAACACGGTGAAAGAGCACATGGTCCTGGCCATGAAATTTATCAAAGAGTATTTTCAGCATCATGGGGATGCGTCCCTGGGTGTCGTCCTTTTTCTCCTTACCAGGAACCGGTAGGAATTTTCCCTTCTTTATTCCTTTTTGAGATTTTTTTTTTGGAAGACCCACCCTGCCCTCGCATTTTTGGATATTATATGTTCTACATATACACAAAATTCTGATGGAGGAGTCTGTTTTGTCTTACAAGGAGTTGTTAGGTAAGTGGTTGAATAATGAGTGTACGCCTGAGGAGGCGGAGAAGGTCTTGTTGTTCCTGCAAGGGAGCGGGTCCAACAGGGTCCTCTTACAGCAACTGCGAGCAGAGTTTGAGAGGGAGCGGGGAGAGGGTGTTCCGGCGGAGGTCAGCGAGAGGGTGAGAAGGCAGCTGATGGAGAGGACCGGGCCGCAGACCATGGGAGGACCTTACAGAAGGATGTTCTTTTGGCGGGTGGCGGCGGCCGTGATCCTGGCCGTTGTGGGGACGGGTGTTTACCGGATGCTGGTGCATCACGGAGAGGCTTCAAAAGATATAGTAGCACATAAGGTGGAAACCGCGTCTTTGCCGGTGCGGCCCAAGGCGACCATTACCCTTGATAATGGAAAGCGTATCGTGCTGGATGATTCGACGGGCGGTACGCTGGTCAGCCAGAGGGGGACGAAGATCGTAAAGCTGGCCGATGGCCGGATAGCCTATGAGCCAGAGGCCGCCGCAGGCGTGGGGGTAAGCTATCATACGCTAACGGTGCCGGAAGGGTGCAAGCCTGTGCAGGTCTCGCTGGCCGATGGTACGGAGGTATGGGTAAATACGGCTTCGGTCCTTCGATATCCTGCAGCATTTACGGGTGGTAAAAGGGATGTGACCCTTAGAGGAGAGGCTTATTTCGAGGTGGCGCAAGAGAAGGATAAGCCTTTTTCCGTGCAGACGGAGCATATGACCGTGCAGGTGCTGGGTACGGCTTTCGATGTCAGCGCGTATAATGATGACAAACAACATGATGTAGTGTTGGCCAGCGGGAGCGTGGTGTTGACGGCCAATGGTCATTCGGGTGTCCTTCAACGGCAGCTGTCGCCGGGAGATCTTGCCAGCTATGTGCCAGGCACGGGCCGGCTGTCCATGGCTGTCGTGAATACAGAGGAATATATCTCATGGAGAAAAGGGTATCTCATTTTTAAGCGGGCGCCCCTGGAAGAGATCATCAAGCGTCTGTCCAGGTATTACAATATCCAGATAGATATAAAGGCGGCGGGTCTTCAGGAAGAGACTTTTTCCGGTCGCCTGGACTTTATCCAAAACATCGAAGATATCATGGAGACCATCTGTATGGGCACTCCGTTCGTCTATCTGCCGAAGGAAAGGAAGCTTGTGCTAAAGAAAGCATTATAAACAAATAAACCAATACAAACTAACAGCTGGCGTATGAGAATGTTATTTACATTTTTCGTGATGGCTGCGTGCATGCTTAGCGCTGCCGCAAAGACATTTTCGCAGGGTACCCGGATAACGATCCGTCTGCATCATGCATCGTTGGAGGAGCTATTCGAGCAGATCCAACAGCGAACCGACTACCTGATCTTTTACAGGGACGATCTTTTAAAAAAGGAGAGCAAGGCCAACCTCGACCTGGATGCCACGAATACGCCTGTTGCGGATGTGCTTCACAAGGCGTTGGACAGGACGGGGCTGACCTATTCGATCAAGGACCGGCAAATCACTATCCAGCGGAAAGAGGCGTATGTCCCCCGTGCCGTCGCGGATACGCTGCTGACCATCCGGGGCCGCGTGTATGACACGCATGAGCCGCCGGGTATAATTACAGACGTCACTGTCAGCGTGAAGGGGTCTTCGGTGACGGCCATGACGGATGCGGATGGGTATTTTATCATCAAGGCGAGGAAATATGACGTGCTTGTTTTTTCCAGGGTGAGCTTTAAACCTGTGGAGTACACGGTCACGAAGAGCGACAATTCGCTGAACATCTCTCTCAGGGAGGATGTACGCGACCTTGAAAAGGCCGTCGTGGTAGGGCTTTCGGAGCAGAAGAAGAAGCATATCGCAAGTTCGGTGGCTTCGCTGAATGTGGCGTCCAATATCGCGGGCAAACCGATCACTACCTTGTCTCAGTCCCTGCAGGGCGGCGTGACGGGGCTGCAGGTGACCCAGAGCTCGGGTCTGCCGGGCGGAGATGCGGCTACGATAAAGATCAGGGGTATCAGTACGCTGGGCAATTCCAATCCTTTGGTGCTGGTAGATGGTATCCCCACGGACATGAACTATATCGACCCGGTGACGGTGGAGAGCGTCACTGTGCTGAAGGATGCGGCCGCGGCGGCCATTTATGGAGCCAGGGCTGCCAATGGCGTCATTGTCGTCACTACGAAAAGGGGTGTTCCCGGAAGGGTCTCCGTCACTTATGACGGCTATGTCGGTATACAAAAGCCGGCGAACCTGCCCAGGCTTGTGGATGCGCCTACTTATATGAAGATGTACAACGAAGCGCAGGTGAATGCGGGCAAGGCGCCTTCTTATTCGGATAGCGATATCGTGAACACGATTGCGGGGAAGGACCGGATCAAATATCCCAATACGGACTGGATCGACCTGATCATCGATCAGGCGGCGCCTATTACGACCCATAGTCTATCCCTCAGCGGCGGGAACAATGTGGCGAGGTTTGCTTTAACGGGCAATTATCAGTACCAGAAAGGGATGCTGCCGGTGAATAATTCAAACCGGTATGAGATCAGGGCAAATACTTCCGTCACTTTGAGCAAGAACTTTGTCGTCAACCTGGATATGCTGGCCATCAAGCGGAATACCGTTCAGCCCAACAGGCCCAACGACCCCAACAAGAGCGGCAACCGTCTGCTGGAAGACGTTTACCGGGTACCGCCCACCATCCTTCCCAAATATCCTGTTGTGAACGGCAGGACCATCTATGGGCGTTATGTAGATATCGTGAACCCTGTGGCTTATGCGGAAAGAGGCGGTTCACGGAAATATGAGAGTGGTCAGACGAGCATCAACCTGCAGCCAAAATGGACAGTGCTGCCCGGATTGAATATCCGTGGTCAGTTCAGCTTTCAGCTGAACAGCGATGTCAGCAGGGACACCCGGGACAGCTATAATTTCTTTGATTATTATACGGGGCAGCTGCTGCAGACATGGACTTTACAGCGGACTGTCTCTTCTGCGAGGACCACTTATTATTATATGGGGGCGAACGCGGATTATACCCTGAACAGGGGTGATCATATGCTTTTTGCCATGTTAGGTTATTCGCAGGAGGAAACGAATTCCGGTGATTGGGATGTATCCTCGCTGATGTCGGGCTATGCAAAATTGAATTACTCTTACCAAAGTAAATATCTGCTGGAAGGGACCATCCGTACGGACGGGTCATCCCGATTTGGCCCAAACCATAAGTTCGGCTATTTCCCTTCGGCGGCCGTGGGCTGGAATGTGCATAACGAGGAGTTCTTTAAGAATGTGAGACTGATCAATACGCTCAAGCTAAGGGGTTCCTACGGCCGTCTGGGCAATGAGAATATAGGTCTTTATAAATATCAGACCCTGATCAGCACTTCGAATGGTGTTGAAAGCACTTACGGGAACCCGGATATCACATGGGAAAAGGTGGATATGCTGGACCTGGGCATGGACATGGGACTTTTCAAGGGTAATAAGCTGGAGATGACCTTTGATTATTACAATAAGATCACCAGCGATATGATATTGAACCCTGCCCTGCCGCTGGTAGGTGGTTTTGAAGGCGCCGTACCTGTGAATGCGGGCAAGGTCCGCAACAGGGGATGGGAGCTGTCTCTGAACTATAACGAGCAGGTGACAAAGGATATTAGTGTGTCCATACGTCCTGGTGTCTCCTATAACAAGAATACGATACTGAGCCTGGTGGCGGGACCGTACATCAGCAGCGATGGGACTACCATCAACCAGGTGGGCGGCGCGATCAACAGCATCTATGGGTATAAGACGGCGGGGCTGCTGCAGTCCACTGACTTTGACGCCAACGGGAACCCGCTGGTGCCGACGCTCCCCAATGCCAAAGCCGGTGATATCAAGTATCTCGACCTGAGCAAGGACGGCTCTATCAACTCAGCCGATCAAAAGCGGATAGGTAATCCTACGCCCCAGCTGAACTACTTCTCCGACTTCCGGGTAGCGTATAAAGGGCTTGACCTGGAATTCCTGTTACAGGGGACGGACAAGAGCGATGCGGTGCTGCTGGATATGTTTGCGCTGCCGCTGGACCTGAGCAAGGACGGGGGTGTGCCTACACGTTATTATTCCCGGCATTACTGGACGCCTGACCGGACCAACGCGCGAGTCCCCCGGATCTCGACGGCGCCTGCGAACAACAAGCTATCTTCCGACTTCTGGTTCCAGGATGCTTCTTATCTGCGGGTGAAATTTATCCAGCTGGGCTACAATTTCAACAGTCCTTTCTTCAAGCGTGCGGGTATACGATCATGCAGGATATATGCCAATGCCCAGAACCCTTTTACGTTCACTCCGCTGAAGCTGACGGACCCTGAAAGCAGGGGCAATCAGTGGACATACGGCATTGTAAAGACATATACCATCGGTGTAAACGTTCAATTTTAATCATTATGAAATCGAAAATATTTTTATTCTTATCTGTGGTCATTATGACTACCTCCGGCTGCAAAAAATTTTTAGAGCATGATCATCCTACCAGCGTTTCGGATGCTGAATGGTGGAATACCACGGCGGATGCCACCAATGCGCTGGATGCGGTGTATGCGGGTCTTCCAGACGGCGCAACCGGTCGTCAGCTGATGTTCCTTTCGGCGCTGAGCGATGAAGCCGTAGCGCGTCAAAGCACCCGCGGCGATTATGAGTCGTATGTAAAAGGTCTGCAGAACCCTACCTGGGGTGTCGGCACGGGGGTATGGCAGGATGATTTCAAGGACATCAGGCGTGCCTGCCGGTTCCTGGAGAACGTCGACCGCTGTTTTATGGACGATTCTTTAAAAACCCGTTACAAATATGAGGCCAGGGCGATGCGGGCCTACTATCATATGGAGCTGTTGTTATTCTTTGGCGGGATACCCATCGTAAAGGAATCCGTGACACCGGCGGAAAGCTATCTTGTCAGGAATTCGGAGGATGAGGTATACCAGTTCATCGTGGAGGAGCTGACGGACTGTGCGAACCATCTGCCGGCCACCTATACGAATGCGGACCTTAAGAGGATCTCTTCCGGCGCCTGTTGGGCGTTGATCAGCAGACTGGCCCTTTTTTATAAAAAGTTCGATGTCGCCCGGGATGCGGCGAAGAATGTCATCGACCAGGGAGTGTATGAGCTGTATAAGAGCGCTACGCTCAGCAACAGCTACCGGGATCTCTTCCTGTATACCGGCGAAGTAAACAAGGAACGTATCTTTTTCAGGGTAAATACCAGTGGTGGCGGACAGTGGGACACTTTTGCGCCGTTGGGCGTGGGCGGGAAGACGGTGGTATCACCTACTGCGTCCGCCATCAATAATTATGAGACAAAGCAGGGTAAGACGATATGGGAACTGGGACCTGATTCCACTGCGATCTATCAGAAGGACCCGAATTACAAAAGCAACCGTGATCCCCGTCTGGCGGCATCGGTGCTGCTGCCGGGTCAAACTTATTCTTCCTATCTGCTGAACCCTTTTAACCCGGCTCAATCCAACCTGGACCGGCTTGGCGCCCAGAATGCGACCGCCACGGGTTTTTGGGTCAACAAGTACCTGGACCCCAAGGACAGGAATGCCGCCTCGGCCGCGCGTACGCTGGATTATATGATCATCCGTTATGCGGAAGTATTGTTGAACTATGTGGAGGCGCTGATCGAGCAGGGGCAATGGAACGACCCGGATGTGGTGAAGTACCTGAATGCCGTCCGCGGCAGGGCGACCATGCCGGACGTGGATGTATCCGTATATAATTCCCAGGACAAGCTCAGGGAGCTGGTGCGTCGCGAGCGTCAGTCGGAGCTTGCTTTCGAGGGGGTACGGTTCTATGATATACGCCGCTGGGGGACCATCGATACGCTGATGAACGGTCCTGTGTATGGCGCGATCGATCCGGCGACCAATCAACCTGTGACGGTGGAGACGAGGTCCTACAATCCCAAGCGGGATATACACTGGCCCATTCCCCAGGGAGAGGTACTTGCGAACCCTAAAATGGTGCAAAATGATTTGTATTAAGGAAAGGATGTGATTCGTTACTTTGCTATTTTCCCGTTAAATTGTCCACCGAAAAATAGCATTGTATGATGAAAAAGATGAGACTGCTGCCCGTGATGTGCCTGATGATGTCCGTTATGAGTATGGGGATAGCCCAAACAGTGATAAAACCCGGCGCTGTCTGGCCGGACGACCAGGGGAATCACATCCAGGCCCATGGCGGGGGGATCGTGAAGATGGGTAAGTATTATTACTGGTATGGGGAGGAGCGCAGGCAGGGGCTGGATACGAATTACAGGTACGTGAGCAGCTACCGGAGCGAAGACCTGGCGCGCTGGAAGTTCATGGGTGACGCTTTGCAGCTTTCGGATCCCGAGCACCTGGGCAGCCATTGGGTGCTTGAGCGGCCAAAGGTCTATTTTAATCGCAAGGCGAAAACGTATGTGATGTATTTCCACCTGGACGATGCCAGGTACAAACTTGCGAGGGTAGGCGTGGCTATCAGTAAAAAGCCCCAGGGGCCTTTCAGGTACCGTGAGAGCTTTCGTCCCCTGGACAAGGAAAGCCGGGATATCGGTCAGTTCATCGATGACGACGGTACTGCCTACCTGATATTCGAGAGCAGACCTACGAAGGGATTTTTTATAGCTAAATTATCGGATGATCATCTCCATGTGGAGAAGGCTGTCTGTCTGGTGGATGCGCCGCTGGAAGGGGGTGCTGTCGTGCATTACAAGGGGTTGTATTATGCCATCGGGTCTGCTTTGACGGGATGGCGTCCCAATCCCAACAAGTATGCTACGGCCAGATCGCTGGAAGGCCTCTGGTCGGAATTCAGGGATATCGCTCCCCCGGGAACAAATACGTATAGCTCGCAATCGACCATGATGCTGAAGGTGGAAGGGACGAAGGATACTGCTGTCATCTTTATGGCGGATCAATGGAAGCCCCGTACGCAATGGGATTCCCGTTATCTGTGGATGCCGCTGGAGATCGGGGACGGGAAGCTATGGCTGCCGGAGCCGAAGGATTGGACGCTGGATGTGAGGACGGGGGAGGTGGGTTTAGGAGAAGAAGGAAGCGGTGCGAGCTACCCGATGGATGATCGTTTACGGGAATACAAGGTGAGCTCTCCGGATGGGGCTACCGTATTCGAGGCGCGGGCCGGTGAGGGAGGGCAACTGCAGTACAGGGTATTGTGGGAAGGGAATGTGGTGATCGGGTGGTCGGCGGCGGGCCTGGTGAGCGGGCGGCAGGAGCGTCCGGAGGGTAAGGTGGAGGTTGAAAAGACGGGGGAGATTGCTCATTCGGAAAGGTTTGCATGGCCTTTTGGGGAGCAGGATTCTGTCGGGAACAATTACCGGGAGATGGTGCTGCGGTGCAGGGATGGCGGTTTAACGTATGATATCGTGGCCAGGGTTTTTAATGGCAGCGTAGCCTTTCGTTACCGATTGGTGCCGGGTGAGGCTTTGTGCAAGTTCGATCATGAGGTTACGGCGTTTGGATTTGGCGGGAACTATACCTTATATCAATATAACCAGGAATCTGTATTTACGCCTACGGCAATCGATACGTTTACGAAGACCTGTGATCTTCCTGCGACGTTGGTGAGTGGGGGTGTGACGATGACCGGTGAGGGAGCGACGCTGACCAATGAGCGTGAGACACAGACTACCGGGAAGCTGTTCTTCTCTATCGGTGAAGCTGCCAATGATAATCTTACAA
>DASZVM010000606.1:0-10417 GCA_035547295.1 Puia sp.
TATTTATTGCTTTTCATGATGACGTCCGCGGCATCGTAAGCTGTCTGATAATAAGAAGCCGCCTTATCGGCAGGGATGCCGGCGACCCCATCCAGCTGAACAGTGCCAAATTCGGCAATGCTGCCGGCATACAGGGCGGCCCTGCATTTCAGGGCCAGCGCAGCATACTTTGTCGGCCTGCCCAGATCATCCCCCGTGGCAGTCTCCGGCAGATCGTTTGCAATGGCATCCGTCTCGGAAACGATAAAATCATAAATGGCAGCTTCCTTGTTTCTCTTCGGATATAGTTCATCTTTAGGGTCATTCAGGCTCTGGACCTTTGTGATCAGCGGCACCCCGCCATACCGTTTCACCATGGCGAAATAGCAGAACGCCCTTAAGAACCGGGCTTCCGCAACTTTTGCCTTTATCTCTTCGGGAGAAAGCGGAGAAGTGGGCACCCGTTCGATAAACTCATTGATGGACCTGATCGTGCTATAGCCCCACCATTCCAATAGTCCGCCGCCAATGGTAAGATTGCCATACTTATATCTGAAAGCGGTGCTGGGGTTCCAATCCCTCCATTGAGGAAAACATTCGTCGGAAACCTCATTTACCTCGAACTCCGCATAAAAGCCGTCCCCGTTCCATCCCGCGCCGCCGGATTCATTGGCCAGCCAGTACATTTCATAATAAATATGGGTGAGATAGGCGTTCACCAGCGATTTATCGCCCCAGACGGTTGCGTCGGAAATAATGTCGAGGGGTTCCTTGTCCAGCACCTGCTTGTTGCAGGAAATAAGCATGCCGGATACAAACAGAAGTATAAATATCTTGTTCATGATTTTCAATTGTTAGAATGACAGATTCAGTCCGAATGTGATGGTCCTTTGCTGCGGATAATAATACCCCGCATTTCCTGAAGGAGCTTCCGGATCCACATCGTAATCTTTCAGCTTGTTAAAGGTCCACAGGTTGGTGGCCGCAAAGTACACCCGTAATTCCTGCAGCCCGATCCTTTCCATCACCTGCCTGGGTATCCTGTATCCAACGGCCAGCGTCTTCAATCTTACATAGCCCGCCTTCTTATAAAAATGATCGGAGGTCATATCGTTGCTGGAAGAGCCGCCTAATCTCGGGACAAAGGCATTCGCGGAATTATTTTTCTCGGACCAGTGAAGCTTATAGAACACCTCGGAATAGTTGATGCCTCCATGCTGCAGCTGTATATAGTTGTAGTAGCCAAAGGCGCCCTGGAATAAGGTGGAAAGATCGAAGCTCTTATATCTCAGGTTGACGTTCAATCCCGCCATCCAATGGGGCGCCGTCCCCTTGCCGATGTTCACCTGGTCCCTCCAATCCAGCTTTCCATCCTTGTTTACATCCACATATTTGATATCCCCGGGACGCAATCCCGCATTTCCGGCCGGGTAGGTAAAGGCTAATTTCGAAATTTCATCCTGGCTGGTGAACAATCCATCGGACCTGTATCCGTACGAGTTATCCGTCCATTTGCCGGATTGTTTCAGTATCCTTATCTGATCAGGGTCGGTATAATCCTGTTCTTCATAGTGGTCCCATTTCGATCTGGACCAGGATAGATTGCCGCTGACCTCATACACCAGACGGCCGGTTTTTCCACTCGTGCCGAGGGTCAGCTCAAAACCACGGTTGTTCTGGCTGTTGAGGTTCTCGGCAGGCAAGGTGGCCCCAAAAGTATTCGACAGGCTAAGGATCCGCGTCGCGGGTATGCCGTTGAGCTCTCTGTAAAACACTTCGAGCCCGCCGAATATCTTTCTTTTCCATAAGGAGAAGTCCACGCCTCCATTGTATATTTTGATGGTTTCCCAGGTGAGGTTGGGATTTGCAAGACCTGTCGACACAAGGCCCACCTGCGTGGAAGGACCTATCAGCCATTGCCCGTCGAACTTATAACCCGACAAGTATTGAAAATTACCCACGTCATCCAGACCTGAGCTGCCATAGCTTGCCCTGATCTTCAGCTCATCGATGGCCGTGATATTTTGCATAAACCTTTCCTGGTTCAGCCTCCAGCCTACCGAAACACCGGGAAAATATCCCCACCGGCGGGCCGGGGGAAATTTGGCGGAAGCATCCGCCCGGAGGGTAGCCTCCAGCAGATATTTGCCCGCGTATGAATAGTTGATCCGGCCTACATAGCTGGCGCGGCCCATTTCCGTCGCTGAGCCCGTTGCCTGACTTGTTTGAACGGCGCCCGCGTACAGCTGCTCGATAGCCGGCGTTAAAAAATTATCCCTTCCCGCCAGAAGAGAGGTGGTCTTATAATCGATGGCTTCATAAAGGGCCAGGGCCGTAATATGGTGGTCGCCAAATGCCCTGTCGTAGCTTAAAGACAGTTGGCCCGTCAAAGTCCTGTTGTTATTATCCTGGAGAACAAGCCGGGCCTGTGTGCCCAGCGATCCCGCGAGCGTATAGGTGTTGCTCGTAACATCATAGGTATAAAAATCATAGGGTTTGGTAAAGTTCTTGTCAGATTGATAGTTCTGCTGATAATTGAAAAAGAGCTTTGCGCTCAGGCCGCGTACGGGCTTGAATTTATAATCGGCCACAAAGGTCCCCTTCAGGTTCTGATTGGTATTCTCATCATAGCCCGCGATCTTATAGTCGGATATCAGCTTGATGCTCCCTACTCCCTGCCCGTTGGCATAGGAATACTTCGTCGGATCGGGTAAGGTAGCCGGGTAAATCGGCAGTGAGTTCCACAGGTCCTGCCATAAGGTATTGATGCCCGGGCCTTGTCCCCGGTTGGAGAACTTCCTCGTCTCGATGATGGAGGAGAGGTTCAACTGGACCGTAAGGTTATCAGCGATCTTCGCATCGATGTTGGACTGTACGTTATACCTGCCATAGTTGCCTCCATTGGACCTCCAGAGGGCCTCCTGATCGAGATAGCCGACGAATCCATAATATCTGATCTTGTCGCTTCCTCCACGTACCGATACATTGTGCTGCTGCTGGGGAGCCCAGTTCCTTATCGTCTCATTGAACCAGTTGGTATTGGGATACTGTGGGTCCGTACCATTATAGTACTTCTGCACCTGCTCTTCCGTATAAGGAGCAGTCAGCCCCTGGTTGATAAATTTTTCATTTTGCAGCTCCGCGTACTGACCCGAGCTGACAGGCTTCGTCATGGAGGTGATACCCTGCAGGGTATAGGAGGAATTCACATTGATCACCGGCTTCTGGTTGAGACCCCGCTTCGTCGTCACAAGAATGACCCCGTTGCCGGCACGGGCACCGTAGATAGAGGCAGACCCGTCTTTTAATATGCTTACCGATTCGATCTCATTCGGGTCGATATTATTGAAGTCGGATTCGACGCCATCTACGATCCATAAAGCCTGTCCAAACCCCCGGATGTTGATGCCTGCCTGATCGCTGCCCGGCTGACCGCTGGTCTGGTAGGAGATCAATCCCGGCAATCTTCCTGCGAGTGTATTGATAGTGCTTCCAACAGGGGCTTTCGTCAGCTCTTCGGATCTGACAGAAGAAACGGCGCCCGTGAGGTTGACCTTCTTTTGGGTACCATAACCCACTACGACGACATCCTCCGACAACGCGATATTGGGTTTCATGCTGATGTTGATGGCTTTGCCCGGCCGCAGCCTGTACCGCACATCCGAATAGCCTACATAGGAAAAGAGGATGGAATCCTTACCCTCTGAACCTCTCAACAGGAACTCGCCATCCTTATTCGTAGTCACCGAATAACCGGTGCCCTTTACTGTGACTGTCACGCCATCCAGCGGATCGCCATTCTCATTTGTCACCTTCCCCGTGATCGACGTGTCGGCAGGCGGTGCCGACCCCTGCGCCGGGAGCGATTGCTCCTGGTCAGGAACACGTTCTTTCAGCGTAACCAGCTTGCTGCTGACGATCTCATAGGTGATGGACTGGTCCCTGAACACCATGGCAAGCACCTCCTTCAGGGAAGCTTTCGCCACGACCACATCCACAGGATGGCTCTTTTTCAAAAGGTCTTCATCATAAAAGAAGGCTACCCCGCTTTGGCTGGTGATCTTTTTCAGGATGCTTTTTAATGGAGCGGCTTTCTCGGAAAGAGAAATGTTCTGTGCCAATGTTCTGGCGCTGATCTGAAGACAACCTGCAAAGAAGAAGATTACAGTAAATCTCATAATAAGCAGCGTTTTTGCAAAAGGACTGCGCTGTTCTGACGGTGGGAGCAGCAGAACTTTGCGGCAAGCAATAAATTCCATACCTTTAGTTTGGTTTTGGTTTACAGTAAATAAGTCTCCACGACTTTTATTTTATTGGCGCCAGACTTCCGCGGGAGTGTTACGAGCACTTCCGTTTTTTTGAACGCCTGTTACAGCTGATCTTTTATGGCATAACGATGATTTTTTTGTGCTCTGCATCGACCTCGAAATGTATTTTATTCACTTTGAGCACGGTCAGCAATTCGGACAGCTTGGCATCCCTGGGTATATCTCCCGCAAATTTTCTTGTGGTAATATTCCCTCTGTATTCGACATGTATGTCATACCATCTCTCCACCTGCCGCATGATCGTCTTGATATCCGCGCTGTTGAAAGACTGCATGCCATTCTTCCAGGCCACCACCTGGTCTACGTTCACATTATTCACCAGCTGGATCTGCATGTCGGATAAAAGCCTGGTTTGCTGACCGGGTTTTAACAATACATTCTTATCTCCTTTCCTGAATTTTATGGAACCTTCGAGCAACGTAGTTTCCAAAGCGCTCTCGTTGTCATAGGCCATCACGTTGAAATGCGTGCCGAAAACTTCGATGGCTGCTTCATTCACATGCACGATAAAGGGCTTTGCAGCATTTTTTGCAACTTCAAAATATGCTTCCCCAGTCACCTCGACTGTCCGGGTGGGTCCATTGAAGGAAGTAGGGAATTTCAGCGAGGATAAAGCATTCAGCCAGACTTGTGTACCATCAGCCAGCGTCACCTGGTATTGCCCGCCTGCCGGCGTAGCGATCGAGTTGTAAAGAACAGCCGTGGGATCGTCCCCTGTTGTATTGTACGTCAGGCTGCCGGCGTTCACTTTTGTCACCCGTGAGCCGCCCTGGATACCAAGACTTCCCTGTCCGACGCTGTCGAGTATCACCTGCGCACCGTTGGATAAGGTCAGCACTGCATGGTTCCCGCCGGGCATGACATCATTCTTATGGACGATTTGTTTTGCGATGGGTAGTTCTCTCTTGTGATGGTTCCATAGCACATACCCTGTCACAGACAACAGGATGACGGCGGCCGCGGCAGCATATTTCCACCATCCGCCTGTCACACGTCGTATGGGAGCTTCCGAAACCCGGGGATAACGAAGGATATGATCGATCATCTGCTCCACATCGCCTTCCAGGTAATCAGCCGGAACATCGGTGGATCGCTCGTATATTTCTCCGACGAGGTCATTCCATTGCTTCTCATTTTCCTTGTTCTCCAGGAATTTCAAAAGCGCCAGTTTTTCCTCATCGGAAAGGCTGCCGGCCATATAGCCGTTTAACAAATAAGGTAGGTCCGGTGTATTTTCCACGATATATTGACACCGCCGGGGAAACCCTTGTACTACCGCGAAAAGAAAAAATTTAGTGCCTGTCCGTCAACAGGAGCAAAATGGCGGGAATGATCAATGCTCCCTTTTGTCGAAGATAGTCCTGGATAAATGCTGTCGCTTCAGACAGCTGATTGCGTACCGTATTCTCGGATATGTCCAGCTTCGTTGCTATTTCGTGGCGGGAAAGGCCTTCCCTCCGGCTCATCAAAAAGACCTGTTTCCTTTTAGCCGGCAATTGGACAACCGCCTCATCGATAAGAGATTGCGCAAACCTCGCATCCAGCTGTTCCAATATATCATCCGCCTCTTCCCTGTTGCTGTCGATGAGTTTTTTATTTCTTAGTTCATACCGTAATTGAGAGCGTATGTGATTGGATGTAGTATGGGCGATCACCACCTTCAACCATCCTGCGGGATTGTCCACCTGCGCGAGCTCGGCACGATGTAACCACAATTTCAGAAAAACCTCCTGCATGATGTCCCTGGCCTCGGGCTCCGATCTCACCAGCGAAATAGTAATTGGCAGCAGCTTTTTATGATAGTACCGGACTATCTGCCGGAATGCATCTTCCTCACCCTGGGACATGCGGATAAACACTGCTTTATCAATATGGAGAGCCTTATCGTCCAAAAAGAAGATTTTCTATAAGCAATGCTGCAAAAGTAATAAAAAGGATCAAGTAGCATGAGAGACGCTCTTTTGATTGTATAATAATGCGTCGATACTCCAGCGGTGTGCCGGCATAGTACTGAGAAGGAAGCTTGCCGCACTGACGGTAAAGACAGAGTAATTGACAGGAGAGGTGATGCCATAGCTGATGGCCATGGCGATGGCAAAGCCACCGGTGAGCAGCCCGCTGCCAAAAGCTGCCTGACGGGTAAACAATCCCAGCAGTAAAAGGATGCCAAAAGATATCTCCCCGATGGTGGCGATGACCGCCAGCGCTTCTGCAAGTCCTCCGGGCAGGAAGCCCATTACTTCATGGGCATAGGTCGAGAAATGTTTCCAGTCGCCCCAGCTGACCCAGGGCTTGCCGTACGGCCCCCAGGCACCGAGCCTGTCAAATCCAAGGAGGATAAAGCCTGTCGCAAGGGCCAGACGAAGATAGAGTTGGATAAGCGCTTTAGCCATACGAGCTGAATTTATCAGCAACAAATATCCACCTTTCCCGGATGACCAATATCATCCAGTTCTTTTATATCAGATCATCCAGCTACGGGCCCTGTTGCCTCCGGAACGTCCTCCAGCCGGAAATAAACCTTTAGCCCCCGCTCACGGGCCACCCTCACATCCTCATCCGCCCCTTTCGACGCGCCTTCCAGCCTGAGGACCGCATCGCATTTCTCCAGCAGCCTGTGCGCCACCGGATATTGGATCTCCTCCCAGGCAGCATCTCCGGGCTTCGCAGAACCTGCAAGCTTTATCAGCGGCAGCGCCACCCATTCCCCGATCATGGGCACATGCCCTTTTCTGAACAGCGGCAGCGCCACCGACTCCAGGTGATCCAGGTTTGCCTTCATCAGCGCCGGATCATCATTTGTACCACTTCTGTATGGCCCTGCGATAAGTATGAACATGTTGTTGTTTTTGTCAAAGGACGGAAGATCCGGCTTAAAAGGCCTTAAGGTACCTTAAGAAATTACCTGCTCTTTCTGATAGCGCTGAGGAATTCCGGGGTGATCCCCAGGTAGGAAGCTATTTGTTTTAGCGTAACCGCCCGGGCGATATAGGGATATTTTAGCAGGAAATTGTTATAGCGCTCTTTTGCCGGCAATGACAGATTTTCGATCACCCTCAGCTGCTCCCTCGTATAAGCGTTCTGCATCAGGATCCTGAAGAACCGCTCGAACTTCGGGACTTTTATATAAAGATCGTCCAGGTCTTCTTTCCGGATCTGGAAGACGCAGCTGTTCTCTATCGCCTCTATATGCATCATCGCCGGCCGGCCATTCAAAAAACAATACATATCCGTCACCCACCAGTCGGAGAGGGCAAACATGATGGTCGATTCCTTCCCTGTGCTATCGATAAAATAGGCTCTCAACGCCCCTGAATGTACATAGCTCAGCAGGTTGCACGCCTGTCCTTCCTTTAATAATAAAGCTTTTTTGGGGAATTCCCTGAACGTTATATGCGAAGTGAAATAGTCCGTTTCTCCCCTATCGAGGGTTATATGCCTGGCAACGTTATGTAGTATCAGGTCATAGTTCATCTGCCCAAAGGTAAGGGCCTACAGTACAGGACAGTTGATAATATTTTTTAAATATCTTCGACAGGATGAAACTCCTTTTTGCCCTGGTGGCCACGCTATCGTCAATATTTTCCAGCCGTGCAGCAACTCCATGGCATGCCAACTGGATCGTTCCGGCCGGTGAAGAGGGCCGCGATTATGGGGTTTATTACTTCCGTAAGTCCATCGAGCTGACAGCCAAACCCACCGCCTTTATTGTTTATGTTTCAGCCGACAACCGCTACAAATTATATATCAACGGCACACTGGTGTCTCTCGGCCCCGCAAGGAGCGACCTTTACCATTGGAACTATGAGACCGTAGACCTGGCGCCGTATCTGCGATCCGGAAAAAATATCGTCTCCGCCATCGTATGGAACGAGGCGGATCACCGTCCGGAAGCGCAGATGAGCGTACGCACCGCCTTTATCATACAGGGAAGCACTCCTGCCGAAGAAGTACTCAACACAAACAATACCTGGAAATGTATCCGGGACGGCGCTTACCAGCCTTTGACAGGTTTTTTTGCAGCCAGCACCGGAGAGTTTGTCGACAGGAATAAGACCATCAGGGACTGGATGTCCGCCTCATTCGATGACAGCGGGTGGCCCTCTGCAGCCAATCTTTTTGGTGGTCAGCCCAAGGGCCTTTCCGATGGGCTTGGATGGATACTCGTACCCTCCAGGCTTCCGCCAAGAGAGATGAAATACCAGCGCATACCTGTCTGCCGGAAGGCCACGGGCATCGATGTCCCGGCGGAGTTCCCTGGTCAAAAGACCTCCCTGACCATACCCGCGAATACGACAGTGACCTTGCTCCTCGACCAGACCTATCTGACGAATGCCTATCTGACGTTGACGTTCAGCAAAGGCGCCAATGCCGGTATTTCCCTCCGGTATGCCGAATCGCTATACGCCGAACGTACCCCATACGGTCTGCGTAAAGGCAACCGCAACGACATCGAGGGCAAATTCTTTGCCGGACGGGAGGACAGCCTTATATCCGACGGCACCGGCGGTCAGTCTTACACCAACCTTAATTTCCGGACATACAGATATATACAGCTATTGGTACACACCAAAAGCGAGCCCCTTGTCATCGACGATATATATGGAACATTTACTGGCTATCCTTTTGGCCGTCCTTCGGAATTTGTTACGGAGGATGCCGGGATCCAAAAGATACTGGAGATCGGGTGGCGTACCGCCCGGTTAAATGCCTGGGAAACCTATACCGACTGTCCTTACTATGAGCAGCTGCAATATATCGGTGATACCCGCGTACAGGCAATGATCACCTATTACAACAGCTCAGACGACCGGCTGCCACGTAATGCCATTGAATTGATGGATCATTCCCGTTTGACGGACGGCGTGACGCTCAGCCGGTATCCATCACGAAGCACACAGATAATATCGCCTTTTTCGCTTTGGTACATCGGCATGTTGCATGATTACTGGATGTACAGAGGGGACAGCGGGTTCATTGGAGATAAATTACCCGGAGCAAGGGGCATCCTTAAATTCTTTAGCGAATACCAGGGCGCCGATGGCTCTTTAAAAAATACGCCTTACTGGACCTTTGTCGATTGGGCAGGCGGCGAGGGCTGGTCCGTGGGATCACCACCCAAAGGGACAGACGGCAGCTCAGCCATCCTCGATCTCCAGTTACTGTGGGCCTATCAGTGGGCCGCGGACCTGGAAGATAAATTAGGGATACGATACTTTGCCGATCTCTATCGCCGGAAAGCCGCACAGCTCAAACAGACGATACAGCAAAAATACTGGAGCTCCGGTCGCGGGCTATATGCCGACACCAGGGAAAAAACATCTTTTTCCCAGCATGCCAATGCGCTTGCCATTCTCACCGGCATGTTAAACAGCACCGATATGATGACCGTTGGCCGGCGGCTGCTCACCGACAGCACGCTGACCCAATGCACCATCTATTACAAGTACTATCTGCATCAGGCGCTGACCAGGGCCGGTCTGGGTGATGGATATATCGACTGGCTGGGGATCTGGCGTAAAAACATAGAGTGGGGCCTCACCACCTGGACAGAAGATTCAAACGTGGAATTTACCCGGTCCGATTGCCATGCCTGGGGCAGCAGTCCCAACATCGAATTTTTCCGGACAGTGCTTGGCATCGACAGCGACGCTCCCGGATTTAAAAAGATCAGGATCCAGCCGCATCTGGGGAAATTGACCAACACCGGGGGCGAGATCCCTCATCCCAATGGAAAGGTCGCCGTTAGCTACAGGCTGGAGCAGGGTAAATGGCATATCGGTGTCACTCTTCCCTCAAAGACCACTGGCACATTGGTCTGGAAAGGAAAAATATACGAGCTCAAGACCGGTAGCAACAACCTGACGGTTTTGTAAAGCCCCCCGCACCTTTGGAAAAAATGGGTACACCGTTGATACGCTAATATCCACAGTTCATCGGTTTCAGCTTAAAATTGATGGGAAACCGGTCTAGTTTTATGCCCAAAAAATAAAATATGCGGCATAATCATACTTTTTGGATAGCGGCTTTTACATTATTCCTTTTTTCATGCAGAAAAGATCACCCCGGCGACCACGGCACCCCCCCGCCGACAACACCCCTGAAGAAGG
>DASZVM010000607.1:0-2413 GCA_035547295.1 Puia sp.
TATGGCACTGAGACGATACCTGCGGTCTTCAAGATATTCGGACCGGGCAATCAATATGTCACCTGCGCCAAGCAACTGATACAAAAAGACGGGATTGCCATCGATATGCCTGCGGGTCCCAGTGAAGTGGCTGTCTATGCCGATGAAACGGCCGATGCCGACTTTGTTGCGGCTGATCTTCTGTCGCAGGCCGAGCATGGAGCGGACAGCCAGGTGGTATTGGCCAGCCCTTCCAGGGAAATGGTGGACCGGGTCCTGGCGGCGGTACAGGCGCAGTTGGCCGTCCTGCCCCGCAGGGATGTCGCTGCAAAAGCTTTGGCATCGAGCCGGGCGTTTATAACGAGCGATGCCGGGCAGGCTATGGATATACTGAATGAATATGCTCCCGAGCATCTGATCCTTGCTTGTGATAATGCGGCTGAGCTGGCTGAAAAGGTAGTCAATGCAGGTTCTGTCTTTATCGGGCATTTCTCTCCGGAAAGCGCGGGTGACTATGCCAGCGGTACCAACCATGTGCTGCCGACCAATGGTTATGCCAGGGCTTATAGCGGTGTCAGCCTGGACAGTTTTGTAAAAAAGGTCACATTCCAGCAACTTACCTCTGAGGGTATACGTGGTCTCGGTCCTGCGGTCATACAGATGGCGGAGGCCGAGGGATTGCAGGCGCATGCCAATGCCGTCAGGGTGAGGGTGTCATAAAATTCAAAAGTATGTTTCAATTGGACAAGTTACTAAGGGACAATATCCGGCAGTTGGTGCCATATTCTTCTGCCAGGGATGAATTCAAGGGAGAGGCACATGTATTTTTAGATGCGAATGAGAATAGTCTGGGTTCGCCGCTTACCCGGTGGTATAACCGTTATCCGGACCCTCTTCAATGGAAGGTGAAAGAAGCGCTCAGCCGGATCAAGGGGATCGCGCCCCAGCATATATTCCTGGGTAATGGCAGCGATGAGTGCATCGATATACTCTACCGGGCTTTTTGTGTGCCGGGCAAGGACAATATCATCATCAACCCGCCTACTTACGGCATGTATGAGGTCAGCGCTCATATCAACGATATAGAGGTTCGCAGGGCCAGGCTGCTCGATGATTTCCAGCTGGACCTCGTTCACCTGGAGAACCTGGTGGATGAGAATACCAAGATCATCTGGATCTGCAGCCCTAATAATCCTACGGCCAATTCCATGAACCGGCAGGATGTGGAGATCGTTCTAAACAATTTTCCCGGGTTGGTGGTGATAGACGAAGCATATATAAATTTTTCCCGTCACAGGAGCTTTATCCAGGAGCTGCCGCATTACCCCAACCTGGTGGTATTGCAAACTATGAGCAAGGCCTGGGGCCTGGCGGGGCTGCGCCTGGGTATGGCTTTTGCAAGCGAAGCTATCATCGATGTCTATAATAAGGTCAAGCCTCCCTATAATATTAGTCAGGCCACGCAGGAGCTGGCTTTGCAGGCGCTGGAAGAAACGGGGCAGGTGAATGATATGATCAGGACGCTGGTGAGCATGCGTGAGCAGCTGCACCGGGATCTGGCCCTCCTGCCGTTGGTGAAAAAGATCTACCCCAGCGACGCCAATTTCCTGTTGGTGAAAGTTACGGATGCCCGTGCCATCTATCAGTACCTGCTGGACAGGGGTATTGTCGTACGGGATCGAAGTAAAGTCGAGCTGTGTGAAGGGTGTTTGCGTATTACGGTGGGGACGGAGCCGGAGAACCGGGAACTGGTGGGGGCACTTGGCCAATATGAGGGAACCTAATGTAAAAATTAGTGAACCCCTGGTCGATGTAATCATGTAAATTACATTCACTTAATAGTGTTTCCAATGAATCAGCAAATTAAAACAGCATCAGAACGGACCAGTGGTTCGTTACCCGGGGTACAGACATTGTTCCCGCACAAGGCCCTCCATCTTGTCATGGGTTTGTGCATGATGGGACTTTTTGCCTGTGCAGGGGATTCCAATAAGGGCACGGCGCCATCCGGCGGGACGGATTCGACTGCCAGTGCCGGTGACACCAGCATCAAGCTGCCTTCGGGTTTTTCGATCAGCGTAGTCGCGGAAGGTTTGGGCAAGGCCCGTCATATCGTAGTGGCGCCCAATGGAGTGATCTTTGTGAAACTTGAAAGGGTAAAGGATGGCAAGGGTATCATCCGTTTACAGGATACCAATGGGGATGGGAAGCCGGACCAGACCACGGGATTTGGAAATTATGGCGGTACGGGTATTGCCATCAAGAATGGTTATCTCTATGCGTCTTCCAATGAAGATGTATATCGTTACAAGCTGGATGATAAATACAATGTCACCAACCCGGATAATCCTGAAAAGATCATTACGGGTCTGATCGATCGTCATCAGCATAATTCGAAATCCATTGCTCTTGATAATGATGGTAATATATATGT
>DASZVM010000608.1:0-3743 GCA_035547295.1 Puia sp.
ATCACGCAGATAAGGAACCTCCTTTAATTTATCCACCAGCTGGTTGGCATACTTCTCGATATTCTTCATATTCTTGCCCGCCACGCGCACCTCGATGGGCGTAGCCGCACCCTGGCTCATGATCTTCTCCGTCAGGTCAATGGGCTCGAAGGAAAGGCGAATACCGGGGATGCCTGCGGTGATGTCCTTCCGCAATTTATCTTTCAGCTCCTCTATGTCCACCTTGTATTTTTGATCCAGCTCCACCTGGAGTACGGCCTCGTGCGTGCCGCTGTTGAATATATACAGATTGCTGGTGCCATAGCTGCTGGGTACAAGTCCGACATAGGCAGAGGTGATGGCGACATGTCCATCCACGGCGCTATCGATGATATCCAGCGTCTGGTGCAGGGCCATCTCCGTCCTTTCCAGCCTGGTGCCGTCAGGCATCTTGATGCGCAACTGGAATTGTCCCGCATTTACTCTCGGCATAAGGTCTTTTCCAATGGTCACAAAAGCAAGACCCGCCAGCCCGAATACCACCAGCAAATAAGCGGTGACCGTGATCCCTTTAAGCTTCATAAGACCTTCCACCCTGCGTGTATACCACATTTTGAATCGCTGAAAGCCGTCATTCTTCTCAGGCACCGTCTGTTCATTACGGGTATGCAGCCCCACTTCATCCACTTCAGCCGTATCCAGCGCCAGCCCCGCATGCGCATGTTGATGCCCATGCCGGTACATGAACTTCTCTGCTTTCAGCATCCAGTTCGAAAGGATGGGCACCAGCGTCTGGGCAAGGAAGTAAGAGGCGATCATGGCAAAGCCGATGGCCAGAGAGAGGGGAAGGAACATGGCCTTCGGAACACCCGTCATGATCAGGGCCGGTGCAAATACTGCCAGGATACATAGCAGGATCAGCAGGAGGGGGAAAGATATCTCCTCGCAGGCTTCGTAGATGGCCTGCCGCTTTGGCTTGCCCATTTCCAGGTGCTGGTGGATATTCTCGATAGTGACGGTGGCCTGGTCCACCAGGATACCTATAGCCAGCGCCAGCCCGCTGAGCGTCATGATATTGATAGTCTGTCCTGCCAGCTTTAGCAGGAACACGGCGCTCAGTACCGAGACGGGAATAGTGATGATGACCACCAGGCTGCTGCGCAGGTCCCTGAGGAAAAGCAGTACCATCAGACCCGTGAGGATGGCGCCCAGGATCCCTTCCGTCATCAGGCTCTTAACAGCATTGATAACGAAGATGGATTGGTCGAACTCATAGTTGATGTGGACATCTTCGGGCAGAAGGTTCTGCATCTCAGGTATGCGCGCCTTCAATGCTTTCACTACATCCCAGGTAGAGGCATCCGCCGTTTTTACGATGGGAATATATACAGATCGCCTGCCATTCACCATCGCATAGTCCACCGTGACGTCAGCGGCATCACTTACCTTGCCCACATCCCGGATGAACACGGTATTGGTGCCATTGGTCATGATAGGAATATCCTGGAAATCTTCTACCTCCTTTTCCAGCGAGTTCATCGTAGTGACATACATGGTATTGTTGATACGCACATTTCCCGAGGGCGTCATTACATTGGCTTTTGCAATGGATTCTACCACCTCGTCCGGCGTGAGGTTATAGCTGCGCAATTTGTCCGGATCGACGTTGACTACGACCGAGCGGGAATTGGACCCAAAGGGGGGAGGAGCGGAAAGCCCTCTCACAGTGGAAAACATGGGCCTTACCCGTGTAGTAGCCAGATCATAAATATCTTTCAGGCTTTTGCTGGGGCTGCTCAGCACCAATTCCCCAACGGGCAGGGAGGAAGCGTCAAAACGCACCACCTGCGGCGGCAAAGCGCCCGGTGGAAAGAATTTCATGACCCTGTTCACCTGCAGGGCGACTTCCGCGGACGCCTCGGCCATATCGGCATCCTCATAAAAGGTAAGCTTCAACATTGTCAGGCCCTGGGTATTCTTGCTGGAAATATTCCTGATCCCGTCGATATACAGGAACTGGTCCTGCATGCGGGTAGAAAAAAAGCCCTCCATTTGTTGAGCGGACATCCCGCCATATTGCTCGATCACATAGATGGTGGGAAGGTTCAGCTTTGGAAATATATCGATGGGTATGGTAAAGATCGCCATCACCGAGAACAGCAGCACCCCGAAGGTGATCACGATCACGGCTATGGGTTTTTTTAAGCCGGAAGACACTAACGACATACCAGATTATTTTAAAGTGGATAATAGTTGATAGATCCCGTTCTCTGCATAGGCCTTCTGTACAATGGCACGCCATACCCCATCCTTTGTATTGATGAAGTCCGTCTGAGCCCTGTTCAGCACATACAATGCATTGGTAAGATCGATGATGTTGGAAAGGCCCGCATTGTACTGCGTGAGCCGCTGGTTGTAGGCATCCCGGGCTGCATTCAGCTGTACTGGTATTTCCCGGAATTTCTCTACGGCGGTACCAAGGTTGACAGACGCCTGCAGGTCCGCATTGTTCAGATTGCGCTCCTGCTCCTCGTAATTGTGCAATGCCACTTCCGTCTGGTACTTCTGTACATTCAGCCTGTCCTTTTGCCTCCTCAGGTCGAAGAGATCGTAAGTCAATCCTAAACCAAAGAGGTAATTATATCGCGAATAGCCCAGTCCCGAGCCAAGGTTCTTGTCAATGGTCCCATCCGGCCTGATGCCGGAACCTTTCATCCACCCTGCCGCCAGCACATATAGCTTTGGCATATAAGATTTTCTGATCAGCTGCTCCCTCGCCTGGCTGTTCTCATAAATGGAATGGAAATAATTGAGGAAAGGATGACCGTTCAACGAGCTGTCCTTGCCCACATCCGAGCCAAGCGACCCGAGGAGAAGGCTGTCATTGCCCGTATCCGGTCCGATGGCGGCAGTATCCAGCGCCGTCAGCATCGACAGCTGCACCTTGGATTGCCGGAAGGTATTAAAGACATCCAGGTAATTGAGCTTTGCCTTGGAAAATTCGGCTTCTGCCAGACTGCTGTCGACACCCGGACGCAAACCGCTCAATACATAATTGCGGATAGCCAGCCGGATCGTATCCGCGCGCCGGAGATTCTCCAGCTGCACAAGACTGAGCTCATAGTTCCGGATCATATCCAGATAAGACTGCAGGACCATCGAGGTGATAAAGAACCTTTCTCTCTCCAGGTCCATGGTATCAATTTTCAACCTGGAATAAGCCTCCTGTATGCCGGCTTTATAACCACCGAAATTGGTTGCCTGCCATTGCAGGTATGCCGCTCCGATGTTGCCGGTATTCACCGTACCGCTGTTCTCCGGGCGTGCGCTGACGCCGGATATGGAAGGTACGATGCCGCCTGAAAAATAAGCGGCCCCCAGGTTGTTGCTGGTGCCTGCATCCACCTGCTCGAAAAGGTTCAAAGAGGGCAGACGACGGTCCTTTGTTTCAGTAACAGCCGCCATACCCGACCTTATCTGCGCTTCACGCGCCTTGATAGATGGGTAATTATGTATGGCCAGGTCCACCGCCTGATTCAGCGGCAACACGGGCCTGCCTTCATTCACCTGGGCACAGACCGGCCCGGCGATAAAGAGAAATATCACGATCCCTTTCAATTTACACACGATCATGTTCATATTTTATGGATGCCGGAAAGTATTCCGCCATTGCAATGTGGAATTAAATAAACGCCTCGAACTGCGGGGATTGAATACAGGAAGGCGAAAACAGAGCGGAGGTTAACAGAAAGAAGGGGGACCTC
>DASZVM010000609.1:0-6852 GCA_035547295.1 Puia sp.
TCAGGTTGCTGCATATTTTGACGAAAGCTTCGCTATCGACAGAAGCGGTGATGTGCTCTTCAGGGGCCTGCAGGTTCAGCTGTATATTGTTTTTTACCGCTTCCTGTTTGAAGGCGGCTATTTGTTCGTTCAATTGTCTCGTGATATCTGTTTTTACATAGTTCAGGCTGAACTGCTGTACTTCTGTCTTTCTGAAGTCAAGCAGCTGTCCTGTCAACTCTACCAGGCGTCTGGCATTTTTCTCGGCGATCGATATGGTTTTTTGAACATCCGGCCGCTGGCCGCAATTGTTCTTTAGCCATTCGATCGGTCCTGCTATCAGGGTGAGCGGCGTTTGGATCTCATGTGTAATATTGGTAAAGAATTCGATCTTTGCCTGGTACATTTCTTTTTCTTTTTCGTGCTCAAGCCATTTTTGTCTGTTGAGGTTTTTACGTTCCAGGCGACGATGATGGAACCGGATCGATAGGTATAAGCCGATGATCAGGATCAGGGAGTACAGAATATAGGCTGCGTTACTCTTCCAGATGGGTGGGAGTATCCTGATGAACAGCCGTCGCTCCTTACTCACCCAGCTTCCTGTATTGCTTTCGGCCTGTACCACAAATTGATAATTCCCCGCCGAGAGGTCAGTAAAATAGACTTTTCGATTGGCGCTGAGATAGGTCCAGGAATTGTCCAATCCTTTCATCTGATATTTATACCTTGTGGCTTCCGGTGAGGAATAATTGAGTGCTGCAAATTCGATGTTGAAGTTACTTTGGTCATGTGCAAGAACAAGCGTGTCGGTGTATAGGATGGACTTCTTAAAAGGACCGTCTTTCTCATGAGGCGCGATGTCCTTGTTGTTGATCTGAAAGCCCGTGATAAAGATCGGTGGACTGGCTTCTTTTTGCCCAAACGCCGCGGGGTTAAAGGCGATCATTCCCTTAACAGAGCCAAAGTACATTTTTCCATGGGCATCCCTGTAAGCAGATGAGTAGTTGAATTGATTGGTTATTAAGCCATTCGACTGCGTGTAAACGCTGATCTTTTCTGTGCGCAGATCAAGGCAGATAAGCCCTTTTAGCGAGCTGATCCAGAGTTGTTTCGAGCTATCTTCCAATATTGAAAACACGACATTGCTGGGTAGTCCGTTGTCTGTGGTGAACCTTTTGGTGGTCTTCCTGTCCGGACTTAGCCGCATGAGTCCGCCGCCTGTTGTGGTAAACCAAAGGTATCGATCGCTGTCTTCAAAGATATCATACACGGCAAACTCGTTTATGTTCTTGTCTTTTTCCCTGTCTCCAAACCGGATATTGCCGTGTTGCCCGGTCTTGGGATTAAAATAGTACGCTCCCTGGTCTACGCTGCCGGTCCAGATAGTTCCATTTTTATCTTCCAGGATGTCAAAGACATATGTGTTGCGGGGTATTTGAGGAACGCGGCTGAACGTTTTATGCATGGGGTCATAGATAAATAGCCCGGCGCCATGATAAGAAGCGCCTATCAATAAAGTGCTGTCCCTGGTCAAATAGATGCAGGATACAAAGTCACTGACCGGGTGGTCTTTATCGCCGATGAACTTAAACCGGCGTGTAATCATCCCCGAGCGCAGGTCCATTATTTCCAAACCATGCAGATAGGGGCCGATATACAGCTGATCACCGACGGCCAGCAGGCCATGTATATTGGGGTAGGAGATGCTTCCTTTTTTCCCGGTGGCTGCATAATTCGTAAATTTTCTTGTTTTTGGATCGAATTTATCGATGCCCGCGTCTTCGGTACCGATCCATAAATTCCCGTGCCGGTCTGACAAAATCCTCGAAACGGCATTGCCGGAGATGGCGTTTGTCCCTTGTTGCGGATAGTACTTTTCGAATCTTGCATTCTGTTTCGAATAATAGTTGACACCGCCAAAATAAGTGCCTGCCCAGATCCCTCCCTGGTTGTCTTTACATAGGACATAAACGGCATTGTCCGCGATGGCATAAGGATCACCGGTCCTTTTTCTCAGGTTGATGGCCGTATCGCCGGCCAGGTCATAGATATAGATCCCTGATTCGGTAGCTATCCAATATTTATTGTCCCCGGCTGCTATGATATCCCGGACATAGATAGCAGTGTGCTCATTGCTGACCAGGGGTAATGGTTTGATGATCCCGGTGTTGATGTTATAGATCTTTAGCCCTTGTTGGAAGCTTCCCACCAAGACCTCGTTCCTGTTGATCGGGCATATCTTGCTGATGGATCGGGAATTTGGGGAAATACCCTGGTCAAATATGCGAATGCCGGCAAGGGGTTTTTTAAAAAGCGTATAAGGGCGGATCATGCCGTCGTCGTTGCCCGTCCATAGTTGCATATTTTCGTCAAGGGCAATGCAGGTGGCCCTTATTTTCAGGTTTTCCACGGCGCCGGCCGGCTGATCGTATTTGTACAGGGTGTAATTGGCCAGAAACCACAGGTTATTAGCGCTGTCTATCAGGAGATGGCTTATATATGCCTGTGGTGCGATGTCGAGCTCGGTGAGAACTTCTGTATGCGGATCGTATTTAAAGACGCCTTTTCCGGAGCCGATCCATATCATTCCCTTCTTGTCCTCTGCCAGGGCAGTTATTACGTTGTTCCCGATGCTCCCGAATTTGTTTTCCTTGTTTTTGCAGGCCCTGAACGTATAGCCGTCAAAACGGTCCAGGCCGGCCCGGGTCCCGATCCACATTAATCCATTTCGGTCCTGGATGATGGAAGTCACCGAATTGTGGGCTAATCCGTCGTCGGCTTCGTAGTGTTTAAAGTAGTACTGCCCATAACATGAGGAAGCTGCGAACCCCAATAGCATGCATGCGGCGAAATGGTACAAGATATGGCGCATAGGTCGTCGGCCCAAATATATAAAATGAGGAGTAAAATTGGCAATTTGGCACAAATCGACAAAATATTGAACAGAATAGGCAGCTAACATTTGTTTTCTTCGCATCATTATTAAAAATCGCCTGCTTATGCTTGCCAAAACAATCCTGCTGCCTTTGAGGCAATGTAAGTCTCTTCTTTTAGTAATCTTTTTTGTCTGGTCAGGGTCTTTATCAGCCCAGATGGTAATAAAAGGTTCTGTCCGTGATTCAAAAGGCGATGCGGTGCCAAATGTTACGGTGACCGTCCTGGGTACAAAGAATGTTACGATGACCAACGAATCGGGGCTTTTTACGATCAGGGCAAAAAAGAATGACAAGCTGCATTTTACCAGCGTCGGTTTTGATCCGAAGGATGTCATCGTAAATAAGACCGCTCAGATAGATATAGTCATGGATAACGAAGCTTCGAAAGCCATGAATGAGGTAGTGGTCGTGGGGTATGGGACCATGAAGAAGAAAGACCTTACCGGCGCCATCACCTCCATACGTCCGGACAAGATCGCGGAGGAGAATCCCAAGACCGTGCAGGACATCCTTCGTGGGACGCCCGGGATGGTGATAGGTCTGGACCCTTCTGCAAAGAGCGGCGGGACCATCCAGATCAGGGGTCAGCGTTCCGTGTATACTGACGGAGGACATAATGACCCGCTGCTCATACTGGATGGGATGATATTTTACGGAGAGCTTTCGGAGATCAACCCGGATGATATCGATCAGATAGATGTCCTGAAGGATGCCTCTGCCGCGGCGATCTATGGCGCCAAATCCGCAAATGGCGTTATTATCATTACGACGAAAAAAGGTAAACAGGGCAAGCCTACGATCAACCTGACGTCCAATATCGGGGCCACGACCATGGGCGCCAACCGGCCCGTTTTTGGTCCGCAAAGCTATATGCAATACAGGCAGGACTGGTATACCGAAGCCTCCTATGGAACCGACGGGACGGGAGCCTATGCGCCCTACCAGACAGGGGTTTCGAAGGGCAAGCCCGGATACTATGAAAAGCCCACTCAGGCAGTGCTGGACCACTATGGCATAACCCTCGACCAGTGGGAGAAATATTCGACCAACCAGGCCGGCGCCTCCGATGACCAGATCTGGGCCCAGCGGCTTCTGCTGACGGGCACGACGCTGACCAACTATCTGGCGGGCAAATCGTTCGATTGGTATGATCACACTTTCCGTACGGGCCTTAACCAGGACCACAATATCAGCGTGTCCGGCGCCAATGACAAAATGAACTATTATTTATCGGCGGGCTATCTGTCCAACCAGGGGGTGCAGGCCGGAGATAACTACAAGGCCGTACGTTCCAATCTGAAAGTGGACGGCAAGGTGGCCCCATGGCTGGAGATAAGCGCGAATGTCAATTTTCAGGACCGGACTGATAATGGGGATATCAATGATTATAAGGAGAAGGTGGATTGGGGACAGCAGATCATCAACAACAGTCCGTTTGCCGCTTACCGGGATGACAATGGTAACCTGGAGATCCATCCGATGGGAGACGATCAGGCCGCGAACAAAGGGTATAACTATGATTACAACATGCAGTATAAGGCATTTGACAAGGGGTATACCGTACTGAACTCAATTTTTTCGGCCAAGGTAAAGCTGCCCTGGAATATCACCTACTCCTTCAATATATCGCCCCGGTATCAATGGTTCCACAACCGCTATTTCGAGTCGACCGAAAACCCCGACTGGCTGGCGATAAATCACGGCGTCGACCGGGAAACCTCCCAGGATTTCGATTGGTCCATGAACAATACCCTCAACTGGCAGCAGACCTTTGCCGGTAAGCATACGGTAAATGTTACCCTTGTACAGGAGGCGGAAGAAAAGAAGTATTGGGAAGACATTATCCAGGCGCGCAACATCCTGCCGACAGACGCGCTGGGGTATCATGAGACATCCACCGGTGATCCGCTGTATAGCAGCTTCAATTCAAACGATACGCACGAGACGGCGGATGGCCTGCTTGCCCGCGTATTTTACTCCTATGACAACCGCTATATGCTCACGGCATCCGTTCGCCGGGACGGTTATTCGGCTTTTGGAACTTCGAACCCGAGAGCTACTTTCTTTTCGACGGCGTTTGCGTGGACCTTTAACAATGAGAATTTCTTCAAATGGAGGCCGCTGAGCCAGGGAAAGCTGCGATTGTCGTTTGGACAAAACGGCAACCGATCGCTGTCTGATCCGTATATCGCCCTGGCCAATCTCGCCAATGGCGTGGGAACGCAGGGTTATGTGGACGCCGGCGGCAACTACATACAATATTATTATCTGAGGATAGATCGTATGGCAAATCCCCATTTGCAGTGGGAGAAGACATCTGCGTATAATGTTGGGCTTGACCTTGGCTTTCTCAACAACCGGATCACGGGCACCCTGGATTACTATTTTATGCCGACGACCAATATGATCATGAAACAGGCTTTACCCAGCTTTACCGGTTTTACCAGCATCACCACCAATCTGGGAGAAGTCCGGAATAAGGGGTTTGAAATCGGGATCACTTCGCAAAATATCCAAACAAAGAAATTCAACTGGAGCACCACCTTTGGATATTCACAATACAGCAATACGGTAAAGCATCTTTATGGCACGTATGTGGACGTACTGGATGCCAATGGTAATGTAGTGTCTTCCAAAGAGTCCGATGACATTACCAACGGATGGTTCATCGGTAAGCCCATCTCTGCTATCTGGGACTACAAGGTGACCGGCATCTGGCAGGTGAACGAGGCCACAGAGGCCGCCAAATATGGTCAGCGCCCGGGCGACCCGAAGGTGAAAAATGGCTACACCGGTGATGACATCAAGAATAGCAACGGGACTATAACCCCCGTGTATAATAACAAGGACAAAGAATTCCTCGGCCAGAAGTCGGCGCCCATTATGTGGTCCATGCGGAATAGTTTTTCGTACGGGAACTTTAATTTTTCGTTCAACATGTATTCCTACTGGGGTCACAAGAGTGTCGGTACCTCTTATTTAAACCAGGATAATGGGACGTCCGGGGTCACCTACAATTCCAATACTTATCAAAAGAAATACTGGACGTTGGATAGGCCGACTGATTGGTATGCACGTCTGGATGCCAAGGGCCCCGCGGGAATAACCTCTCCGAACAGGCTTTATGACAAGTCGTTTATCAGGCTGGACAATGTAACATTCGGCTATACGATGCCCGCTAAGCTCATTTCGTCCTGGGGTATACAGAATCTGCGGTTTTATGTCACTGCCCGTAATGTAGCCGTTTGGAAGAAGGACAAACATTGGGTTTCCTGGGATATCGAGACGGAGAAATTCGCACCCCGGATATACACATTTGGCGTCAACGTAACCTTTTAAAAGATTCTGCATATGAAAAATATACATATAGTAAAAGCCCTGGTTGTTATTGGCCTGGCGGCGATGGCGGGCTGTAAGAAAAGCTATCTGCAGCCGGATCCGCTGTCTTTTTATGAACCGGAAGCTACGTTTACCACGAAGTCGGGTCTTGACGCTGCCGTGGCTATGTGTGACAAGCATTTGCGTGATTACTGGAGCTATACGCAAACAAGGGACCTGTCCCTGCCGATCAGCACCGAGTATATGGTGTCTGATCTGGCGGTAGCCGGGAAGACGGATGACGGAAACATATTTGCCGACGTCGCCACCCGTCTTACACCCACGAACGGCGAGAATCAGGACGACGTAAATATGATCAAATATTTCTGGGATGAAACGTTTAATGGTATCAAGTATGCCAATACCATTCCGTCCTTTATCGATAAAGTACCCGATCTGGATTCAGCCACCAAGCATGAATACATGGGCCGGGCTTATTTTCACCGGGCCTTCCGTTACCTGGCGCTTTGCTTTCAGTTTGGTGATGTTCCCCTGGTGACCAAGATCCCGACGGTCCCCAAGCAGAACTATAAGACGACCACCAAGGCAGCTATCCTGG
>DASZVM010000610.1:0-4145 GCA_035547295.1 Puia sp.
ACAACCACGGATGCGCCTGGAACAGGAGCGCCCTTGGGATCATAAACGGTACCATTAAGCGTAGCAGTCGTCTCCTGTGCGCGGACAAGTCCGCCGGTGAGAAGAGCGATCATGCTGAACATAAGCAATAGTCTGAAACGAGACATAAACGAATAGTTAAAATTTGCTGCAAAGGAACTCTCAGCATGTTACCGGCAGGTTACCCCAATGTTAAGAAATTGTAAACCGGCCGTAACAAAATGATCTTATATGCTGTATACCGCATTCATATCTAGCTGTTAATCAAACCATTGAAAAAGAAATTCTGAAGAATAGGCGTTACAACGCTTACTTAAGGAATTATTAGCGGATCATTAGACATTAAGCGCCCGTGAAGGGTATATTAAGAAATTATTACCTTATTTATTCCTGCGTATCCCGGGTCCAAGGCCATGTAATTTTAATAAAATTTCTATCCGATGGGATTCAATTCGATCATGAAGGTGTTCATGCCAAAGGACCAGGTCTTCTATTCTCTTTTTGAAGAAGTGGCAGACAATGTGTACGGCATGGGCAAGGGGCTGAAAACGGTGGTGTCGGAACCGGATTTTGACAAACGTGAGGAGCTGATAGCCGGGCTGGAGAACCAGGAGCATGTCAACGACGAGCTGACGCATCAGATCTATACCGAGCTGGGGCGTAATTTCATCACTCCTTTCGACCGGGAGGACATCCATTATCTGGCCAGTGCCCTGGATGATATATGCGACTATATCTATTCTTCCGCCAAAAAGATCAACTTCTATAAGGTGAACCCAAATGATGTCGGTATCCAGAAACTGGCCGATCTTATCGAGCAGGGATCAGCCCAGATCCGGGATGCCGTCCGCGAGCTGCGGAATATGCGTCATATGCGGAAGATCACCGATGCCCTGGTAAGGGTCAACAGCATCGAGAACCAGGCCGACGACATCTTCGACATGAGCATCGACAGGCTCTTCGAGGGAGAGCCGGACGCAAAAGAAGTGATCAAGAAAAGGGAGATCTACCAGGCAATGGAGATCGCCACCGATAAATGCGAGGATGCCACCAATGTGATAGAGTCTATTATCATAAAATACGCCTGACTTATAAGGTCAGCAGCTCCAGCTCTTCTATCAGCTGATCTTTTTTGTGATAGTTCAGACCGATGAGCTTTTTTAGTATCGTACGGACCATCTTGTCAAGGGCCTCCAGCCTGTATTCAACCTCCTTTTCCAACACGGTAAGCCTTGCGGTGCCGGACAGGTCTTCATAGATAAGCTCGTTCCTTATCTTATATAATTCCACCACTTCGAAATAACACCGGCGAAAGGCGGCCTTATCAGGCGATATAAGCGCCGCGGCATGACGGGCTGTAATATGGGCCGCCGGGTCAGGTACGGAAGTATTCAGGCTTGCTTCCAGGCAATGCATCAGCTGGATATACCGGAGCTTATGATTATCCACCCCAAAAGAGCTCAGGTAGATGGCTACGGCAAGCTCGATATATTCCGCCTTGGGGTGGAGCCCCTGCAGATACTCCAGGAGAAAGCCCCGTTCTTTTTCCACCTCATCTGCCAGGGCGGGTGCGGGCGATACTACCCGCACCTGCTCCTTGTATCTGATGACCTTGCTGCTGCCCACTACGCAGCCAAAAAAATCCCCGAGACTGAACTGGTCGCCTACCGTAAGCTTTAGACAAGCCCGGAAATTCTGACAGAACTGGTAGGTTTCAAGCAGGTATTCCCGGATGGTCTCCGGACCGTTCCAGCCTTTCTTATCCGTGCGTAAGGTCTTGAATGTCTTCAGCAGCACCACGTATCCTTTTTCCAGCAGACGGATGTACTGCGGATAGTTCTCCCGGATATTCCGGTCCAGGCTACTGCTGATACAGATGGTCTTTTCCTGCTTTTTGCTGTCCATATACTTTATAGGCACATCCTGTACCAGCAGCGACGGCGTTTCGGCTTCGAACACGCCGCCGTACTTCCTTTCAAACTCGTCCAGCGGCACGATATCGATGCGGTAGCGGAAGGCCAGCAGGGACTTATTGAATTTTAATGAGCTATAGTCCCCGCTGACGAGAATAGCATACAATCCGAGTTGGGCAGTCTTAGTCCGGTTCATCATGCAGATTTAAAAGGATTACTGGACGGGTGCCCCGTCCCTGATCTCATCATTGGCATTGACGATGATCTTATCGTGCGCCTGCAGGTTGCCGAAAACCTCCGTAGAATCGTCTTTCGAATTGCCCGTGACCTCGTCCACCCAATGTGTTTTGTTCTGATCCACTGTAATGATATATTTTTTCTCCTGGGAGGTCACAACGGCAGAAGCAGGCACCACCAGGGAATGCGTATTACGCTGCACAGGCAGCTCTACTTCCGCATACATGCCCGGTTTCAGCAGCCGGTCGTTATTGTTCACGTCGACCTCGATGGCCTCGCTGCGGTATTTCATGTTCAGCGATCCGGATGAACGGCTGATGTTTCCCCGGAATACCTTGCCCGGCAGCGTGCTGACCCGGAAGCTGACGACTGTATGTCCTGCCAGCTGGTTGCTGTAAAGTTCCGGCACATCGATCACCAGGCGCAGCTTGCTTTCCTGCTGGAGGACCAGCATGGGCTTCCCGTCGGCCTTGAGATTCGGACCTACAAGCGCGCCCGGATGGACATTTCGCTCAGTAATGACACCATCGAATGGCGCCGTCATCGTCAGGTAGCTCCTGGTGGCCTCAAGGGCTTTGTAGTTGGCGATCTCCGCCTGTACCATCGCGCTGTCAGCGGTCATTTTTGCTTTCGAAAGCTCCAGGTCATGCGCGGAGACGGTACCCGGCATCTTGTTGGCAACAGTCAGACGTTCATAATCGTCCTTGCTGGCCAGAGAGAGCGCATACACCTGGAGATATTTGGCCTTTGCAGCCAGGTATTGCTGTTCGATCTCGGGTGCTTCCAGCCGCAGCAGCACCTGTCCTGTCCTTACCTGTGAGCCTCTGTCAACCGTAATGTCTTTTACAAAACCATTGACCTTGGGATACATGTCTACCGCCAGATAAGGCCGGAGTACGGCCGGCAGACGTACGGAAGTGCCTATCCGGCCTTCGGTGATCTCCCCGAAGGTATATTGGTTCCGGGCGGCCGCCTGTTTGTCCGAAGTATCCTTGTCAACGGGTTTGGTCTCGGCCTCATTGCAGGCAGCCAACAGGATCACGAGCGCGCCATATAGATAATATTTTATGCTTTGCATATACTTTGTTTTTAAAGTTGGTGGTCTTCCGCAGCAACCGTTTCCGGCATGAGGGAAGGGGTTGAAAAATCCGTTTTTCTCTGTATCAGTGCGTACACCTGGGGAAGGATCAGCAATGCCGCCAGGGTGGAAAATATGAGCCCGCCGATCACCGCGCGTCCAAGAGGCGCAGTCTGGTCGCCCGCTTCACCCATACCCGAAGCCATGGGGATCATCCCCGCGATCATGGCCAGGCTGGTCATCAGGATAGGACGAAGACGCACCGAGGCGCCCGTAACCGCGGCCCGGCCGGCATCCTTGTATTCCAGCCGTAATTTTTCCGCATTGGTAACGATCAGAATGGCATTTGCCACCGATACCCCCGTGGACATGATCATACCCATGTAGCTCTGAAGGTTCAATGTCGAGCCGGTTGCCAGCAACGCTATCAGCGATCCGAGGATCACGGCAGGCACCGTCGAGAGCACGGCCAGAGATAGCTTGAAGGATTGGTAATTGGCCGCCAGCAGCAGAAAGATGACGACAATAGCGACGGCAAGACCGGTCTGCAAGCCGCTGAGCGTATCTTCCAGCAGGATGGAAGTGCCTTTCAGGTCCGTTACAAGACCCCTGGGCGGTGTTCCGAGACTGGCAATTGCCTGCTGTACGGCATGCGTAGCTGTGCCCAGGTCCTTTTTATGGATGTTGGCGCTGACCGTAACAAAACGCCTGGGCCCCACCCTGTCATACTCTCCCGGCAGCGTATCGACGGAAAAACTGGCGACATCTTCCAGGACGGGACGAGGCTGGCCGCTGATCAGCGGGATCTCTTTCAGGGTGCCGATCTCGTTCATGATATACTCCGGCACCTGCACCTGTACCTGGTAAGTACGTGCGACATCTTCGTCCAGCCATTGGTT
>DASZVM010000611.1:0-5849 GCA_035547295.1 Puia sp.
AGCTTTCCCCGTGTGGACGAGGTCCGTGGAAAAGTTGGCAGGGAAGATAACGGCCATACGGATATCTCCTTTTTTAAAGGCTTTTTCCAGCTGGGCGGCGCTCTGCACGGTCCGCTGGATATCGAAATAGTTGCTGGAAGATATCTTGTTGATGAGCTGTGTGGTGACGGCGTCTTTGGAATAATCGGTAACGGCTATCCTGGAGTTCTTTATCTCGTTGGAGAGGGCAAAGCCGAACAGGACGATCTGTGCGATGGGTAATCCAAAGAGCATCAGCAGGGTCTTCCTGTCGCGCATGACGTGCAGGAATTCTTTTCGTATAAAGGTGAGTAGTTGTCGCATGGTTTAATCTGCTTTTCGTTTTGCGCTCCTGGCCAGCTCGTAGAAAACGTCTTCCATATTGCCGTGGCCAAATTGCTGTTTGAGCCGGGCGGGACTGTCGAGGGCGGCGATGACGCCGTCCACCATGATGGATACGCGGTTGCAATATTCAGCCTCGTCCATATAGTGGGTGGTCACAAAGATGGTGACGCCCTTGTCCGCTGCGTGGTAGATGAGGTCCCAGAATTGCCGCCGGGTAACGGGGTCCACGCCGCCGGTGGGTTCGTCCAGGAAGACGATGTCGGGATCGTGGACGATGGATACGGAAAAGGACAGCTTTTGTTTCCAGCCCAGCGGTAGATCGCTGACGAGGGTCTTTGCTTCTTTCTCCAGCTGGAGCTCTTTTAAAAGCTGAGCGGTCTTTTCTTTTATTTTTGGGGTGCTCATGCCATAGATGCCGGCATAGAAGCGGATGTTCTCGGATACTGTAAGGTCATCGTAGAGGGAGAACTTCTGGCTCATATACCCAATGCGCCGTTTGATCTTTTCCGTCTGGGTGTATACGTCGTAGCCGGCGATAGTAGCTTTGCCGGAGCTGGGTTTCAGCAGACCGCAAAGCATGCGCATGGCAGTGGTCTTGCCGGCGCCATTGGCTCCCAGGAACCCGAAGATCTCTCCTTTTTCGACCTGGAAGGTCAGCTGATTTGCCGCCACGAATTGCCCGAATCGCTTGGTGAGCTTGTCGGTGACGATGACGGGTGGTGTGCTGGATGACATGACCTGGTTTATTTTAATAAATGGATAAAGCAGTCTTCGATGGTGGGTTGGATCTTTTCAATAGCGGCGTCGGCGTGTCCCTGGTTGTGCAGGTAGTTCAGCAAGGATTGCGGATCATCCCTGAATGTTACATGCAGGGAGTCGCCGAAGGCGAAGCAGGTAGTGGTGCCGGGATAGTTCCTGACGTCCTGCAGCAGCCGGTGGGTACCGGAAGCGCGGACTGCATAGAGGTCGCCGGGAAAAGACCTTACGATGCCGGCGGGCTTGTCGATGGACAGGATCTCTCCTTTCTGGATCAGGGCGATGCGATCGCACAGGTTGGCTTCGTCCATGTAGGGTGTCGAGACGAGGATGGTGATGCCTTCCTGTTTTAATTTTTTTAGCATGGCCCAGAATTCCTTGCGGGATACCACGTCGACGCCTGTGGTGGGTTCATCTAAAAAAAGGACAGAGGGCTTATGTATCAGCGCACAGGATAATGCCAGTTTTTGTTTCATGCCTCCCGATAGTTTCCCTGCCCTTCTGTCCTTGAATGGTTCTATCTGCTGGTAAATATCTTGTATAAGATCATAGTTCTCTTTTATGGTGGTGCCGAAGACGGTGGCGAAGAAGTTCAGGTTCTCTTCGACGGTGAGGTCCTGGTAGAGGCTGAACCGGCCGGGCATATAGCCTACGCAGTTCCTTATCTGCTGGTAGTCTTTCCGTATGTCGTAGCCGGCCACGGCGGCTTCGCCCTGGTCGGGCAGCAGCAGGGTGGTGAGTATGCGGAACAGGGAGGTCTTTCCCGCTCCGTCCGGGCCGATGAGACCGAAGAGCTCCCCATTATCCACGGAGAAAGAGATGTCTTTCAGCGCCGTGACCCCACCTTTGTTATAGGTCTTTTTTATGTTGGTGACGGTGATCATGCTGTTTAGAATTTTACTTCTCCGTACATGCCTATTTTCAGGTAGCCGTCATTCTTTACCCAGATCTTTACGGCGTATACGAGGTTGGCCCGCTCATCCTTTGTCTGGATGGTCTTGGGGGTGAATTCCGACTTGTCGGAGATCCAGTATACCTGGCCTGCGTATTGCCTGTAATTTTTTGCGCCGTCATCCGTGTATACTTTTACGGATTGGTTGAGCTTGATGGAGGTGAGCTGGGCGCCGGTGACGTAAGCGCGCAGGGTAAGGGTGTCGATGTTGGCTATCTTATAGAGGGCCTTGCCCGTGGTGGTCATTTCGCCTTCAAGGGCATACCTCGTCAGCACGGTGCCTGTGATGGGATTGATGATCTGTCCTTTGTCGATCTGGTCCTGGATGGTGGCCACGGATCTTTCCAGCGGGTCCTTTTCGCTGAAAATGGTCCTGTTCTGGGTAGCGATGTTGGAATTATCGAGGGCTATCTGCTGACGGCTGACGGCTATTTGTTTTTGGAGCTGATCTATTTGCGCGTTGATGTCGTCCAGCTGTTTTTGAGTGGCGGCGTCTGCCTTCAGGAGATTCTCCGTGCGGGTCTTTTCTCTTTGCTGCTGGGCGAGCTGGGATTCCTGGACTTCCAGCTGCCGCCGTACCAGCTCGGCCTGGGGCCGGGGGTTGGTGGTTTTCTGGTGAAGGGCTTGTATCGTGGCCTCCATCTGTTGTTTTTGAAGGATGACGTTGCTTACGTCGATGTTGCCGACCCAGGCGCCTTTCCGCAGGGTATCTCCCTCCCTGATGGGGAAGGAGAGGAGCTTTCCTGTCTGCTCAGCCGAAACGATGACCTCGTCGGATTCGAATACTCCCGAGGCGTCCGTATCAGGCCGGTTGTCATGACAGGAGACGGCCAGCACGGAGATAAAGAGGATGAGCGGGAGGGTTAAGTTTTTCATTTATGTTTTTTTAAATAGATGATCTGAATTAATTACCGGCGGTGGTTTTATGGTTGTATTGGGCCATTAGCAGCTGTACCTCGTGTAAGGTCTTGTCCTGTCTTGCCTGGGCTTCCGCGTTGATATCGAGCAGATAGTCGTTGGCTGTGATGACGCCGTTCTGCAGCTGGACGGCTGAGGTCTGCTTGATGGAGTCGCGGAGGTTGACGATGTCATTATCAGATTGTATCAGCTGCCGGTACCGGACGATGTCCGCGTTTTGCTGCCGCATGGTTACGGATGTATTGAAGAGAAAGGTATTGCGTTGAGCAAGGACCATCTCCTGGTTGTTCTTATTGATCAGCTTGTCTTTATGATAGGTGTAGAGGCCTCCGAAGTTCCAGGTCAGGCGGACACCTGTCAGGTAGTAGCCGGAGAGCTGGGTGGAGAGGAAGTTGACGGGATTGGGTTTACCCAGGCCGCCCTGGAAGAAGGCGTTGAGCTGGGGGTAATTGTTGATCCGGGTGAGGCGTTGCTGTTCGGTATAGCTGCGTGTCTGAAGGTCGAAAGCCTTTAATTCGGGTCTGTTGATGGAGTCGCTGTATACGGGCGGCGCGGGTTTGACGAACGTGGTGTGTTCGTCGATAGTGGTATCCAGGAAAAGGCCCAGCATATCCGTATATGACCTGCGGGTGGCTTTCAGGTCGATGGTGCGCTGGCCGTTGGTGAGGAGCTCGGCTTTCAGCTTGTTGAGACTGCTTTTAAAATCGGTGCCGTTGTCGATGGCCGCCTGGACCCTGGCGATGCCTGTCTTTATATCCTCCGCTGACAGGTCGTTCTGCCTGAGCTGACCGTCGATAAGCAGGACGCCGAAAAAAAGCTGGTTGACCCTGTCCTTTAATTTATAGAGCTCTGTGTTGAGGTTCTCTTCCTGTACGGCCGCGTCCGTGGCGCTGATGGTCCTTTTTTGTTTGTTGATACCAAAGTCCGTGAGGGTTTGGGAGACCTCTCCGTAGAGTTTGTACTGGTCTTTGGAGACGGTGGGGATGGAAAAGTTAAACCCTGGTATGGGTGGAAGGCTGATCTTTGTTACGTCAGACTGGTAGGTGGCTGAGCCATTGACTGCCAGCTGGGGGTAGATGCCTTTGCGGATGTTGTCAAGGGTGTATTCCTTTGTCTTTTCGATGAGGGCCCGTTGCCGCGTGAGGGGGTAGTTGGTCTCTGCCAGCTGATAGCATTGTTCCAGGGTGAGGGATTGCGGCGCCTGAGCGAGGCTTTTCCTCAGGGGGAGGAAGAGAAGCAGGAAGGCCAGGTATCGTACTACCGTATTCATTTTTTTAATTTTTTGTTTTAATCATTTGATTAACGTGTTTGCAAAAAATATTCCCGAAAGGGTCGCGGCCCGTGGGCCTATTCAGGAAGACGATTGGTCCGGAAGAATATTTTAAGCGTATCTATATTTTATTTTTTTGCATGCATTATGTTGCTGATCCACATGGGTACGAGCTTTTTTCTTTCCTGTATAAAATCCTGGAATTGCTGATCGCTGACGCCGGTGACCCTTTGCAGCAGCGGTCGTGCCACGAAGGGGAAGACGGTCAGTCCTATCAGGTTGGCTATAAAATGAAAGGGATCGATAGGGTTTATTTTTCCCTGACGGCCGGCGTCCTGCAGCTGTCTGAACATATGGCTCCGGAGGGGGGTGATCTCCGCGCTGAGCTGCTGAAGGAGCGCGGAGGGATTGCCTTTTATCTCGTTCAGTATGAACAGTGGCAGGTCCGGATGCCGGGTAAGGAAGTCGATGTAGGCGGTGACGATACCCGTGATCTTTTCATCGAAGGTGGCTGTTTCGTCCAGCAGGTTGACGGAGATACCTTTTATAAATTGCCGGAAGTTGTCCAGCATGACGATGTCAAACAGTTTTTCCTTGCTGCGGAAGTAGTAGTTGAGGAGGGCCAGGTTGATGCCGGCCTCTTCGGCGATGTCGCGGGTGCGGGTGGCGGCAAAGCCCTTTTGGGTAAAGAGTTTTTTGGCGGCCTGCATGATCTTTTCTTCCGTCGATATGCCGGGAGTGGCCGGAGTGGAAGTTTTTTTTCTTGCGACCCGGCGCTCTCCGGGGGCAGGTTTGCTGCGGGATGTCTTCCTGTCTGATCCGCGGGATGATCTGGATGCTTTTGCCACTGGTCCTTGCTTTATTTCGGGAACAAAGATACTGCGGTTTTTGATTTAAACAAATTATTTAATCATTTGATTAAAAATAGAGCAGTATGCTGAATGTCAGAAGCCCGTTGAATTAGTGTGCCGGCAGGCTGTAGTTCAGAAGGCTGCTGATCCTTTTGTACAGGTCGGCAAACTCGAAGGGTTTTGTCATGTATTCATTCATGCCGGACTGGAGGCATTGCATCTGCTCGCCTTTCATGGCGGTGGCTGTCATGGCGATGATGGGGGTCTGTATCTGCAGGTCTTTCCGTATGTATTGGGTGGTGGCGTAGCCGTCCATTTCCGGCATCTGGAGGTCCATGATGATCAGGTCGAACCCGGGATACTTCTGGAGATAGTTGATGGCCTGGGCGCCGTTGTTTGCCAGTTGTACGGTGCCTCCTGCCTTTGTCAGCACGTAGTCGATGAGCTTTTGATTGATCTCGTTGTCTTCCGCGACCAGGAACCGGCGGCCTGTCAGCAGACCGCTGTAGTTGTGTGCAGGGGTTGAAGGCTGTTCGGTGAAGGGTTTGTCGCTGTATCCGTAAGGCAGGTGAAAATGGAAGGTGGAGCCTTGTCCCGGCGTACTGACGGCGCTGATATCCCCGCCCTGGAGGTGCAGCAGCTGTTTGCAGATGGTGAGACCGAGTCCTGTGCCGCCATAGCGGTGATCCTTTCCTTCGCCTGCCTGGGAGAAGCTATCGAAGATATGGGGGAGGTTGGC
>DASZVM010000612.1:0-6781 GCA_035547295.1 Puia sp.
ATCGACGGACGGCCCCAATGGCCGGCCGGCGTTGACATTTTCACCTTCCATTCTCCCGCAATACCTGGAGCTGTCATCGTTGCCCTCCTCGCTTTCATTCACGGGCGGCATCAGTATTTTTACGCAGGCGAGCTTTGATGCTTCACAAAGCAATGTTGGATGGGAGAAGGTCCTTGATCTTGGAAATGGATCGGCTTCCAATAATATCGCGTTTGGCCGTTATGGTCATACTGCCAACTTTTATTACGAAGGATTTAAGGGCAGCACAGGTGACCAGACCTGGACAACCACCAATGCCATTGTCAACGGTGCCGGCAATATCTATGAAGCTGTACAGCAGGGTGGAACGGCAGGCACGCTTACAGCGGTAGCCCATTACCTTGCCGGTGCTTCGCAGACCAACAATGGTCAGGCAGGCTCCAGTCGTACCTGGGTCCCTGCCGCGGTGAACCGGACGGATAATTACATCGGTCTCAGCAACCGCTCGACAGACGATTATTTTTCCGGGACCATGTCGGAGATATTGCTGTACAATACGGCTTTTAACACCACACAGCGGATCATCATGGAAAATTACCTGTCGGCGGAATGGGGAAAGTCTGTCAGCGTATCCAGGTATACTCCACCCACGTTTACTACCTATATCACCAACCTCGTAGGTATAGGCTATACCAGCGCTACCGATTACTTCCTTACCAATCCTTCCGGCTCCACGGATGGCCTGGGCTTTAGCAGCGGCACGGGTGCTTCGGATCTTTTACATACCGCCGGTTATCTCATGGCCGCGCACAACGGGCAGGGCAACACCGTTATCAATAATGCGACTATCCCCGGTATTTACAGCGCCAGCAGCATCACTCGCTGGAACCGCAGCTGGAATGTGCAGAAGAACGGCGGCAACAGCAGCGGACAGGTTACCCTGAACTTTAATTTTTCAGACTACAACACGGCCCTGGGGGCTCCATTGACCACCTATTCCTATGCTCTGTTATACAATGCCACGGACGGTACTTTTGCCGGTGGTACAAATCAACTGGTGACATTGGCGTCCATTCCCGCCATTTCGGGGAATATCATATCTTTTCTTGTCAATGCCGCTAATCTTGCCAATGGCTATTATACCCTTGTTTACAGCGCTACCCCTCTTCCCGTCAAACTGACTGAGTTTACAGCCACCAGGCAGGAAAATAATGCGCTGGTAAAATGGAGCGTTGAGCAAGAGACGAATATCGATCATTATGAGATACAGCGTGGGGCCGGTGCGAATGATCCCATCACCATCGGCTCGGTAACAGCGATCAATACAGAGACATCGCAGGGACAATACAGCTTTACGGATAACGCCCCGGAAGCAGGCAGGAATTACTATCGTTTAAAAATAGTTGACCGGGACGGGAACAGCACTTATTCCGCAGTTGTGCCCTTGGATTTCCCCCGGGCTTCGTCCGCAACCATCCGTCTTTATCCCAACCCCGCGGTTGACAGGGTGCATATCGCTTTGTCCGGGCCGATGGCGGTGAACGTTCTTCTCATCAATACCCTGGGACAGGTGGTTCGGACGGTGAGATCTGCTGCTTCCGACATGCTGGATATCCAGGTGGGCGATCTGAGCAAGGGCATCTATTTTGTCCAGGTCAGCACAGGCGGAGCAAGATATACCCAAAAGATCATGAAAAATTAACCCAGCCAGTCCTTAAAGCTGCTGACCCTTTCACGGCTGACGATGGTGTCGGCCTGTGCCGGAAGTGAGAGCTCCGGCTTGAGGCGGCCGCCCAGCCAGGTATGTACTTTTTTTATGGATTCGATGTTGACCATCAGCTGTCTGTTGATCCGGAAGAATTGCTGAGGGGACAAAAGGTCTTCCAGCTGATGGAGGTTATTATCCAGCAGATAGCTGTTACCGCTGAAGTCGATGGCATAGCATAGTTTTCCATCCGCATAATAATAGGCGGTAGAGGCTGTTTTGAGATAGTGCAGTTGCTGGCCTCTTTTGATCAGCAGCCGTTCTTTATATCTTGTCGCGCCTATCTCCTGTAACAATTTCTCTATCCTTTCCGGAAGCCCTTTATCCATGCACAGATAGAGCTGTTTGTACTTCTCTACGGCCTGCTGCAGCTCGCCTGCATCGATGGGTTTTAGCAGGTAGTCCAGGCTGTTTACCTTGAAGGCTTTGAGCGTATAGTGATCAAAGGCGGTGGTAAAGACGATGGGCGGCGCCGGCCTGTTATCTCTATCTGCAGAATGTCACCAACAGGAAGAACATCTTTATGATACAGTACAATCAGGCCAAGGCTGATCCTATCTATCAGATCAGGTTCTTCCCCGACATTATGTACAGGATACAATTCTGATGAAAAACCGAAACCGTCCACCGGCCGGCGGACGGTCCTTTGGAGCTATTTAAGCGCATTCCTGATCTCGTTTGCGGCATACCGCAGCGCCGACTGTACGGCCGGTACGGTGGCCAGGGGATTGAGCAGACCGTAATCGTGGACCATGCCATCTATCCTTACCAGCGTGGTGGGTACGCCGGCTTCGTCCAGCTTGCGCGCATAGGCTTCTCCTTCATCCCGCAGCACATCGTTCTCTGCTACCTGCACCAGGGCCGGCGGCAGTCCTTTCAACTCATCAAGACCGGCTTTCAGCGGAGACGCATAGATCTCGTTGCGTGCGGCGGCATCGGTGGTATAGTTATCCCAGAACCATACCATCATGTTCCTGGTGAGGAATCGCTGTGTGGCATACAGGTGGTAGGACAGGGTGTCGAAGCCGGCATTGGTGACAGGCCAGAACAATACCTGGAGTTTTATCTCAGGTCCTTTTTTATCCTTTGCCATGAGGGCTACTACGGCTGTCATGTTGCCGCCGACACTATTGCCGGCGATAGCCAGGCGTGAGCCGTCCACTTTGATCTCCGGGCCATTGGCGCCCACCCATTTTGTGGCTGCGTAGGCTTCGTTGATGGCGGTGGGATACTGCGCTTCCGGCGAACGGGTGTATTCGACAAACACGGCCGCGGCGCCTGAATGCACCACGAGATCACGGACAAGACGTTTGTGGGTGGGGAAATCTCCCAGCACCCAACCACCTCCGTGGAAGAACATGAACACAGGCAGTACGCCTGTCTCTCCCGCCGGCCGGACGATGTAAAGTTTTACTTCCAGCCCGTCCTGCTGGATGGTCTTCTCCGTGATATCGATGCCTGAAGTGTCGACGTCCATGTTCTGGGCGCCTTCCAGCACACCGCGGGCTTCCGCAGGTGTCATGGTTTCCATGGGTTTGCCGTCACCGCTGTTGAGAGCTTTCAAAAAGGCTTTGGTGTGGGTTTCAATGGCGGGGTCGGTGGCGTAATCCAGCGGGGTGATCTGTGCACCGGCTGTGTTAACTTCAGCTGTCATGCTTTCGGCAGTTGTGTTGTTTGACATGGTCAATAGTTTTGAAGTAAAAAAATGGGATACGGAAGGTACGGTAATATCATTTTACAACTATCGTCCCTTTCATGCCCATCCATTTGTGCGGCTGACAGTAATAGGGGTACACGCCGGGTTTTGCAAACACCTGCCGGATCGTGTCGCCTTTTTTGACCAGCGGGCTTTGGAAGCTGCCGTCGTCCAGGACGACATTGTGCCGGTTGTTGCTCTCGTTGATCCACAGTACTGTGCTGCCTGCGGGGATCTCAAGGACCCTGGGGTAGAACCGCATGCCGCGCATGACCACTGTAACCGTACCGGGGTGCTGTGAGGGAAGCTGTGGAGGACGGAAGGCCAGTGTCGCCAGCAAAAAGGCGACGATCGCTGCCAGCGTGCGTACGAGGTGCCAGGCATTCCAGGGACCTTCGAAGTCTGTCCGCATACGGGTGAGCGCCTCGGGTGAGGCGGTCGAAAGATTGAAGACATCGAGCTTGTCGTTCAACGGCACATTTCCCCCCATTGTGACCCCAAAAACGCCTGCGATGTAGAGGATACTGGCAGCCAGTAACAGGTAGAAAGACAAGTCGGGCGGCGATGTGTAGATCCGGTAGGTGCCGATGGGAAGCAAAATAACCGGACCCATAAATACGGAGAGGAACACGGGGTTCAGTATTGCCCGGTTGATGGATTGCATGGCGGCCAGATAGCCTGCATCCGGGAGCCTTCCGAGGCCGGGATTGACAGAACACGCGTAAGCAAAGGTCAGACCCGCCATTAGTCCGCTGCTGCCTAAAACAAGTAGTTTCATCTTTTTTTAGACAAAATTGCCGGCCGGCAGGCGCATAAAATAGAACAAATCCGACAAGCCGGATCTTATGTTGCGGGAGACCCCTTTTCGTCGTTGCGGAAATAAGAAAGGGCGCCTGTAGGACATTTGTTTACCTGATCTATGATGGCGTCGGTATCCGCCCCCTGCATATTTATCCAGGGTCTGCTTTTCAGATCGAATACCTGGGGAAACTGGGTGACACAACGGCCGGAATGTCTGCAGACCTCCGGTCTCCATACAACGGTGATATCGTTGTTCGCGTATTGCAGCTGTTTTTCGGTGGGCTCTTCGTGATACACATAGCTGCGGACCCTGATGTCCCCTTCCAGGATCTTCGAGATGGGGCAATGCTGAGCGATCTCCAGCAACCTGTCCTTTTTTTCAGGGTCCGGCGGGGTAGGACCGGGGAAGCGGATATCCCTGTCGATGACGGAGGTAGTCTTATCGCCTTCCACTGTCTGGAAGAGGTTGGCGCTTATCTTTATCTCGGGGATATCCCATCCTTTCCTATCGATGTACATACGCAGCGTAACGAGGGTGCAGCTGATAAGCGAAGAGAGCATGAGGGTATGCGGATCGGGGCCGGTATCCTTACCGCCTGTTTTTTCAGGCTCGTCCGAAATGAACTTTCCATTCCGCCATTCGATGGTGCATTGATATTTTTCAGTGCCGGTGGTGCCCGATACAGGCTTTTCCAATTTGTAATGCATATATATAAATTTGTCCGGATTTCTTCACCAGGATAAAGTTCCGAAATTTCCGTTGTTATAATCCTCGATGGCCTGTTCTATTTCTTTTTGGGTATTCATGACAAAATTGTCCTTTGCGGCTACGGGTTCGGCAATCGGTTCGGCAGAAAGGAATAATATCTGTGTATCTTCTTCGGCCGAGAGGATGATCTCGTCATTCTCTTTTTCAAAGACCACCAGGTGATGGGCAGCGATGGTTTCCTGGTTGACGCAGGCCGTCCCCTTTATAACGTACAACAAGGTCCAGTAGCCCGGGGTGGCGGTGAGTTGAACCCGCTTGCCCTTACTGATGGCGCCCCAGATAGAGACAACGGGGGTAAAACTATCCAGGGGACCTCTGGCATCGTCGTAATAGCCGCTGGCCAGGCGAAGGTCCACCCCTTCCTGCTGTAGTACGGAAGGCTGTTTTTCCCGGGAGGCATACTGGTAGGAGGGGGCGTCCCATTTATGTGCGGCGGGCACATTGATCCAAAGTTGGATCAGCTCCTGTACGCCGCCTGTCTGCAAGAGCGCTTTGGTGGGACCTTCGCTGTGCAAAATACCTTTGCCTGCAAACATCCATTGTACATCGCCTGCTTTTATGACACCCTCGTGACCGGCGTTATCCTTATGATAACCCTCTCCCTGCAACATAAAAGTAACGGGGGCAAACCCCCTGTGAGGATGGGGATGTATACGGGATGCCTGGCCCGGGGAAATGGTCTCCGGCTGCAGGTGGTGCAGCACGATGAACGGGTTGGCAAAACGGAAGTCTTTGTGCGGCAGCGGTTGCAATATCGTCTCTTCCGGTGTAATAGCCTTTGGCCGTCCTTCCAGGATATGTTCGATGGACTTTTTCATAAAAGATAATTTTAGTCGAGATATCCGAACTTGCCTCTCTGATAATCCTGTATCGCATGGTAGATCTCTTCCTGTGTGTTCATTACAAAAGGACCGTAGCTGACGATAGGTTCATTGATCGGGGTTCCGCTCAATAGCAATACCACACTGTTCTCCAGGGCCCTGACCGATATGCTCTCTCCCTCGTTCTTAAATAATACAAAGCTGTGCCGGGGCGCCGTCGTTCCATTCACCGCAATGCTGCCATCGATGACCAGGAGTGCCGTATTATGATCTTCGGGTACGGGGAAGCCGACCTCTCCGTCCTTGTTCAGCCTGATATCAAAAAGGTTGACGGGGGAATAGGTCTGTGCAGGACCTTTTGTGCCGTTGAATGTCCCCGCAATGACATTTACCTGGCCTGTATTATCCGGCAATTGTACCTTGCCCATTCCATCGGCTGATAAAGCCTGGTAGTGGGGCGCTTCGGACTTGTATTTTTTTGGCAGGTTGACCCATAGCTGCACCATCTCGAAGGGGCCTCCTTTCCTGGAGTATTCCTTTTCGTGATATTCCTTATGGAGGATGCCTGCGCCGGCTGTCATCCATTGCACATCGCCGGGGTTGATCACCCCCCTGTTGCCGGCGCTGTCATGGTGAGCTACGCTGCCTTTATAAGCGATGGTGATCGTCTCGAAGCCTTTGTGGGGGTGTACATCGACGCCCCTTTCCTTTTCGGAGGGACTGAAATTATGCTCTGCGGCAAAATCCAGCATTAAGAAAGGGCTGATCCTTTGCTGTCCTATGCCTCCGGGTATAAAGTTGAACACCCTGAACCCATCGCCCACCATATTAGGGCGGGATGGCCGGGGTATGATCGATTCTATTTGTTTGTTCATGGTTTTATTTGTTTGTGTAAAGGTACCCTGCCGGTGCGCCTCCTGCCAATAATGTAGATTAAGTGAAAATCCTAA